>NZ_JAQRFK010000002.1 GCF_028598745.1 Xenorhabdus sp. IM139775 | reverse complement strand
TGTTTTTTAATAAAATTTTATTGATTTGACTTATATAAAGACATTTTAATGTTTTTATGTATTATTGCGGTTTATTTACCATTTTTTAATCAAAAATATTATTTACTATTACCTTTTTCACTAAATAGTCTTTTAATTCATCTAAAACTGGCGTTCACTCGCACTTTTGAATTTTTTGCAAGCAGCAGAAATATTCTGACGTGATATTGAGTGACGTCTGTTGTTTTTGTATTAAAAAACAATGTGATATTGGATTTTGTTAGGTGGGGAGTTGTCTTATCAACGCGTATTCTGTTTTGCCGTAATGATTTATCTACGAAAAATCCCGGCCTTGAGGTGTTTTTTCAGGATATTGCCCTAAAATCGAAAAAAAACGCTTGCTGTTGTACAAGGTTCTCGGAGTTCCATATTAAGAAGAAGAGTGATGATGTTTTTCTTTGAAATCAAATAAGGCACCGAAGTCATTAACCTTCGGTGCCTATATTCTGCTGTTAAAACAATCTTTAACCGGATAATCCAGACATTAATATAGCCTTATATCCTGCAATATTATCGGCATGACAGCGCCTCCGCTTCACAATCCATTGCCAATGCCCTGCTTAAGGTCTTAGCCAGAATGATTTTATTTTCACTCTCTTCCATCAGACTAAAATGATCTCCGGGAATTGGCGTTAATTGTAGCGAAGAATCGGGAACTATCTGATCCCAGCCTAACGACGGTTCCATCGTGATGGACTGTAGCGCAACATCCGTCACAAACGGGATTTGCGGATAAGCGTTCATGGCATAGAATTGATGCAGCGTGATGGCAAGGGCTTTCGGTTCATAATCTTTGACCATCTGAACATAACTCCCCATCTGCTCCCAACGCCTTGCAATCAAATCGGGCCGCAGATTGGATGGGTATAATTCCAACGCCTGCGCGGCGGCAATAAATTGCACCAAATCCAGTTCGTCCATTTTCTGATGCAATGTCGCAATCTCCTGAGGATGTTCATCCACTGACTGCCTCGCTAATTCAGCCAGGAACTGAAGTTTAGGTTGAACGACGAGCGCCTTGAAACGGTGAGGCGCAGGTGTATCAATCAGGCCTAAGAAGTTAACGGTTTCTCCGGCATTCAAGAGTTGTTGGGCAATGGCATAAGCCAGTATGCCCCCCGAAGAGTAGCCGTATATCCGGTACGGGCCTTCCGGCCGCACTGCCTTCATAAAGGTGATCATTCTGGCTGCCAGTGCTTCAATGCTCGACATCTGCTCATCATTGAGGGACGGCCAAGGGAGCGCATAAATCGGGTAATCCGCCTGAATATACTGAGCCAGCCCGAAAACATAAGAATAGTCATCCATGCCGCTGGGGACAAAGAATAGCGGTGGTTCGGTGCCATCTGGTCGTATCGGTATGGCGCTGCTGTGTGATTGAGAGAGCGGATCTAATGTGATCTCTGCCACCAGTTCTGCCAGCACCGGGAATTGGAACAGATTATTCAATGAGCAAATCAAACCCCGCCCTGCGGCCAGATTGATCATCCGCATGGCGAGCAGCGAGTGCCCACCCAAGGTAAAGAAGTTGTCATGCCGGCCAATCCGCTCAACGCCCAGTAATTCACGCCAGATAGCGGCCAGCACGATCTCCGTTTCCCCTTGCGGCGCTTCATAAATCTGACGGGCAAAAGCGTGCTGATCAGGCACAGGCAACGCCCGGTGATCCAGTTTGCCGTTCGGGGTCAACGGAAAGGCATCCAGCCGCACAAATGCTGCCGGCACCATATAGTCAGGCAACAAGGCTCTCAGGTGACGATGTAATTGGCTTGCCAGCTCGTTATCTTCTGCTGCCACGATATAAGCCACCAGACGTTTATCCTGCCCATCACCACGCGCCAGTACCAGCGCTTCACGGACTTCGGGGTATTCCGTCAGCCGTGCTTCGATTTCACCCGGTTCAATGCGGAAGCCGCGGATTTTAATCTGTTGATCATTACGGCCAACGAAGAGCAGATTGCCGTCCGGCAGGTAGCGAACCAAATCGCCGGTTCGGTACATGCGTGCCCCTTCAACATCACTAAAGGGATCGGTAAGGAAACGTTCAGCGGTCAAATCAGGGCGGTTGAGATAGCCACGCGTGACACCGGCACCACCAATATACAATTCCCCCACCGCCCCAAACGGCACTGGCTGGCCGTGATTATCCAGAAGATAAATACGGGTATTAGCGGTCGGGCGACCGATAGGGATCAGCATATCCGTCTCGTCTGGCGGGCAACGCCAGCAGGTGGCACAGACGGTGATTTCTGTCGGGCCATAAGCATTAAACAGCGTTGCCCGATCCCGCAGGGCCTGAAACAACGCCACACTGGGCGCTTCGCCACCCAATATCAAGGTGGGTTTTATCGTTATTGCCGGCAAATCCGCGCCATCCCGCAGCAGAGCCGGGGTCAAGCAGGCGTGGGTGACCTGATGTTCTTCCAGATAATGCCAAAGGCGGAGCGGGTCCTGCCGGACGCTATCCAGCGGAATTTCCAAGGTAGCGCCACTGCACAACGCCAGCATGACTTCCCAGACACTGGCATCGAAACCCGATGAGGCAAACTGCAACATCCGGCTATCCGGGCGAATATCAAATTGGCTGATTTTCTCCCAAATCAGATTGACCAAGCCACGATGCTCAACCATCACCCCTTTCGGCGTACCGGTGGAACCAGAGGTGTAAATCACATACGCCAGATGCCGCGAGGTGAGCGCAGGGACTGATGGATTGTTATCTGACTGATCAATGTTGTCTGACTGATCAATGTTATCTGACTGATCAATGTGGTCCGGCTGCTCAGGCTGGATATTGGGGTCAAGTACCGTTAATGCAGCAAGCGCGTGTTCGCCTAGTGCAGCCCGTCCCGCTTTATCCGCCAGTACTACTGACGGCGCGGCATCGTTAAGCATATAAGCCAGGCGATCACCCGGATAAGCCGGATCTAAGGGAACATAAGCGCCACCCGCTTTCAGTACCGCCAGAAGTGCGACCACGCTTGCCGGCGAACGGGTGACACAAATCGCCACCCGCTGATCGGGTTTCACGCCTAATGTCATTAACTGATGGGCCAGTCGGTTGGCTCGTGCATTCAGTTCCGCATAGCTGAATGTTTGCGCTTCATGGGCCAGTGCCACCGCAGCAGGATTTTTCTCCACCTGTTGTTCAAACAGTTGGTGAATACACAATGAATCAGGATACGCGGTTTGGGCGGCATGGCTGGTTTTCAACAGCAAATGGCTTTCCGTTGCCGGCAAAATATCCAGTTCTTGAACCGGCGTTTCCGGGGCAGACTCAAGGGCTGTCACTAAACTCTCCAGCGCCTGCTGCATGTAACCGCACACCCGCGCGGCTTCAAACGGCTGGACAATTTGCGCTGTCAGTCCCAAGGCATCACCAAAATCTTCCACTGACAGTGTAAACGGATAGTTAGTCCGTTCCTGCGCACCAAGGAATTCAACACCCGCCATGATTTCATTCGACGTTGCCGCAGCCATATTGTGTCGATAGTTCAGCAAGGTACTGAACAGCGGCGTTCCTCCTTGTACACCGCTGCAACGCTGGGCCAGTGCCAGCGAGGCATATTCATGTTCCAATAATCCCGCCAGCCGGTGATGGGCTGCCTGTACGCTGTCGCGCACTGGGGTATCATCCATATCCAAGCGGAGCGGCAAGGTATTGATAAACAGCCCCATGCCATTTTCCGCGCCTTCACCCGCTGCCATGCGACCAAACAAGACGGTGCCGAAGACTACCTGCTGCTGTCCGCTGGTACGCGACAGCACCTGTGCCCAGGCCAGATGGCACAACGCCGCCAGACTGACCCCCAACCGCCGTGCCTGACCCCGTAAGCGGTCATTTAATTCGGCGGTTAACATCCGGTGCGATTCGGTCATCTGTGAACCATCATGGTGAACTTCTGCCAACCCAAACGGTAACGTCGGTTCATTGACATCCGCCAGCATCTCAGTAAAGAAACGGCTATGTTGCTCCTGACTCATCCCCAACCGAGCCTGCGCCACCAGATTGCGGAATGGCGCAGGCGCTGGCAGGTGGCTGCCTTGCCCGTCAAGGTAGGCCTGAATTTCATGACTCATCACATCCAGCGCGGTATGGTCACCAATTAAATGGTGCATCAGTTGCAACACAATCCAGCGGCCATCGCGCTCCTGCGCCACCATTTCTTTCGCTACGACAAAGCGCAGCAACGGTGCCTGCCCCAAATCGAGACGGTAGTGGCGTGGGTTAAATCGTTGCGCCAGTTGGTCGCTGATCGCTCCCTCAGCGGGATCTAATGTCAATTCCGTCACTGACAACAGTGCCTGACGGCAAACGACCTGCGCCGGCACAGATAATCCTTGCCAGATAAAGGCGGTACGCAGAATGTCATGACGGTGAATCACCTGCTGAACCGCCGCCAGATAACGATCCAACAGAGGCCGGTCAGCAAAGGCCATTTGCCCCGCCAGCAGATAGGGATCGCCTTTATCGGCCAACAGATGGTGAAACAAGATCCCATCCTGCAACGGTGACAAGGCATAGATATCCTGAATATTGGCTGTCCCGCCCGGTATCTGCTTAACGATGTGATCAATCTCAGGCTGAGTCAGATCAATCAGCGGTAACATGGCTGGCGTCAACGCCGTGGTGGCCGGGGTAATCACGTTGGCCGGTACTTTTTCGGCCTGATTCAGCTTCAATGTTTGCGCCAGTTCAGACAGTACCGGAGATTGAAACAGATCACGTACTGCCAGTGTTAACCCCAAATTACGCAGACGTTCAACCATCCGTACTGCCAGCAACGAATGGCCGCCCAAGGCAAAGAAGCTGTCATACCGGCTGATCTGTTCAACGCCGAGTAATTCGTGCCAGATAGCGGCCAGTGCGGTTTCGGTTTCTCCTTGCGGTTCCGCGTAAATCTGGCGGGCAAACGCATCCTCCCCCGGTGCCGGCAACGCCCGGCGATCCAGCTTGCCGTTAGGCGTTAGCGGGAACGTATCCAATCGCACAAAGGCGGCCGGCACCATGTAATCAGGCAAGCGCGCACTCAGATGTTCACGCAGGTGGTTAACCAGCCCGTGATCAGCGTGTGCCGCCACATAAGCCACCAGCCGTTTATCCTGCCCGTTAGCCAAAGCCAGTACCAGCGCTTCACGCACGCCGGGATATTCTGTCAGCCGGGCTTCGATTTCTCCCGGTTCAATGCGGAAACCGCGGATTTTAATCTGCTGATCGTTACGGCCAACAAACACCAGATTGCCATCCGGCAGATAGCGCACTAAGTCTCCGGTTCGATACATCCGGGCATCAGTGACAGCACTAAACGGATCGGCCAGGAAACGTTCGTCAGTCAGTTCAGGACGATTGAGATAACCACGCGCGACACCGACGCCACCAATATAAAGTTCACCCACGGCGCCCAGCGGCACAGGTTGACCGAGGGCATTTAACAGATAGAGACGGGTGTTGGCGGTTGGACGCCCGATGGGAATTAATCCCCCGGTATAATCTGACGGACAACGCCAACGTGTGGCACAAACCGTGATTTCCGTCGGGCCATACGCATTGAATAGCGTGGCCTTGTGGCACAGCGCTTTAAGCAACGCCACACTGGGCGCTTCACCGCCCAATATCAGGGTCGGTTTTATGGTTATCGCCGGCAAATCAGTGCCATCCCGCAGCAAAGCCGGGGTCAAACAGGCGTGCGTCACAGACTGCGCTTGCAGATAATGCCAAAGCCGGTGTGGGTCCTGACGAACCGCTTCATCAGGAATAACCAGCGCGGCACCACCGCACAGCGCCATCATGATTTCCCAGACACCCGCATCAAAGCCAAATGAGGCAAACTGCAACATCCGGCTGGTGGGAAGAATGCCAAATCGGGCAATTTTATCCTGAATAAGATTGACCAGCCCACGATGTTCAACCATCACCCCTTTGGGCGTACCGGTCGAACCAGAGGTGTAAATCACATACGCCAGATGACGGGAGGTCAAGGTCGGCCGTTGTGGGTTGTGATCCGGTTGATCCGGCAAGGAATTCGGATCAATCACGGTCTGTCCCGCAAGCATTGGTTCACCCAAGGATGAATGTCCAGTGCTATCTGCCAATAAAATCATCGGTTCTGCATCAGCCAGAATATGGGACAGACGTTCACCCGGATAGGCAGGGTCTAACGGCACGTAAGCCCCGCCTGCTTTTAACACTGCCAATAGCGCCACTATCCGCGCGGGTGAACTGGCGACGCAAATCGCGACCCGCTGATCCGGCGTGACACCCAAAGCGATAAGCTGGTGCGCCAATCGGTTAG
Source organism: Xenorhabdus sp. IM139775 (assembly GCF_028598745.1). GTDB lineage: Bacteria > Pseudomonadota > Gammaproteobacteria > Enterobacterales > Enterobacteriaceae > Xenorhabdus. The sequence continues at coordinate 107,394 of NZ_JAQRFK010000002.1, read as the reverse complement.
CATCCGCATTTAATCCGGCATAACTGAGGTGCCGATCTTCGTATATCAGCGCCGTGGCATCCGGCGTTTTCTCCGCCTGTTGTTCAAACAGTTGATGAATGCACAACGACTCAGGCCAGGCGGTTTCAGTGGCATTCCAGGTTGTTAACAACAAGGTGCGTTCCGTGGCCGGCAGAATGTCTAACTGCTGTACCGGCCTATCGGGCGCTTGTTCAAGTGCTTCAACCAGACTTTCCAATGCCCGCTGCATATAGCCGCATATCCGTTCTGGATCAAATGGCTGCACGACCTGAGCCGTCAGCCCCAGATCCGTGCCGCCATCCTCTACCGACAACACAAACGGATAGTTGGTTCGCTCCTGTGCGCCAAGGAATTCGATGCCGCTCACGATTTCATTCGGTGTTACCGGCTGGGTATTGTGTCGGTAATTCAACAGCGCATTAAAAAGCGGCGTTCCACGGGCTACGCCACTGCAACGCTGCGCCAGCGCTAGTGAAGCGTGTTCATGTTCCAGCAATCCGGCCAGTCGGCCATGTGCTGCGCGTACACTGTCCCGCACCGGGGTATTATCGATATCCAATCGCAACGGTAAGGTGTTAATAAATAGCCCCATGCCGCTGTCCGAACCTTCACCCGCCTGCATCCGCCCAAACAGTACCGTGCCGAACACCACGCGATCCTGCCCGCTGGTATGCGATAGCACCTGTGCCCAAGCCAGATGGCACAGTGCCGCCACACTGACACCCAACCGTCGCGCCTGACTCCGCAAGCGATCGTTCAGTCCCGCGCTCAGCAGCCGGTGGGCTTCCGTCACCTGAGAACCGTCATGGTGCACTTCCGCCAAGCCAAAGGGCAGCGTTGGCTCCTCGATCTCTGCCAACATAGCGGTAAAGAAGCGCGTATGTTCTGCCTGATTGCTCCCCTGCCGGGCTTGTGCGACAAGATGGCGGAACGGCACTGGTGCAGGCAAACTGCCTGTTTTCCCGGCGTCTGTTCGCCCGGAAAGAAAGGCCTGAACTTCGCTGTTCATCACTTCCAGCGTGGTGTGGTCGCCAATCAGGTGATGCAACAATTGCAACACAATCCAGCGGCCATCGCGCTCTGGTGCCACAACAAAACGTAATAAGGGAGACTGATTCAGGTCAATACGATGTCGGCGCGGGTCAAAACGTTGTGCCAGTTGGTCACTGACTGGCCCGTCAGCCGGATCGAGCGTCAATTCTGTGACTGACAACGGCACCTGACGGCAAACGACCTGAGCCGGCGCAGATATTCCTTCCCAAATAAAGGCGGTACGCAAGATATCATGGCGGTCAACCACCTGTTGGACTGCGGCCAGATAACGGTCGAGTAAACGTCGATCGGCAAAAGCCTGCTGCGTGATCAGCAGATAGGGATCGCCCTCATTGGCCAACAAATGGTGGAATAAAATGCCATCCTGCAACGGTGACAGCGCATAAATGTCCTGAATATTGGTTATCCCACCCGGCACTTGTTCAACAATGCGATCAATGTCAGATTGAGTCAGATCAATCAGCGGCAACATGGCTGGCGTCAGTACCGTTGTGTCCGGCGTAATGCCGTTATCAGGCACACTGACTTCATGATGCGGGGTCAGGGAATGTTGGGTCAGGGCTTGGGCTAAGATGCTTAATGTCGGATGCTGGAACAGCGTTTGTACCGATAGCCCTAACCCCATGCGTCGTAAACGTTCAATCATCTTGACGGCCAATAGCGAGTGACCGCCCAAGGCGAAGAAACTGTCATGTCGGCCAATCTGCCCAACATTCAGTAAGTCGCGCCAGATAGCCGCTAATGCGATTTCAATTTCCCCTTGCGGTGCCTGATAAGCTTGGTGGGCAAAGGCATGTTGATCCGGTGCGGGGAGTGACTGGCGATCCAGCTTGCCGTTAGGGGTCAGCGGAAAGGCATCCAAACGCACAAAAGCCGCCGGCACCATATAGTCAGGCAAAATCGCATTCAGGTGTTCACGCAGTCTGGTTGCCAGTCCGTCATCCGCTTGCGTGACGACATAAGCCACCAGACGTTTATCCTGCCCGTCACCCAATGCCAAGACCAGTGCTTCACTGACTTCAGCGTGTTCAATCAGCCGCGTTTCAATTTCTCCCGGTTCAATGCGGAAACCGCGGATTTTCACCTGTTGGTCATTGCGGCCAACGAAAAGCAGATTGCCATCCGGCAGGTAGCGGGCCAAATCCCCGGTACGATACATCCGGGCATGGGTGTCACCACTAAATGGATCACGCAGGAAACGTTCTGCGGTCAGTTCCGGGCGATTGAGGTAGCCGCGTGCGACGCCAACGCCACCAATATACAGTTCCCCCACTGCACCAAGGGGAACCGGCTGGCGGTGTTCATCCAGCAGATAGAGACGTTTGTTAGCAACCGGTCTGCCGATGGGAATTAATCCCCCGGTATAATCTGGCGGGCAATGCCAAGTGGTTGCACACACGGTGATTTCTGTCGGCCCATAAGCATTAAACAAATCGGCCCGGTTGCACAGTGCCTGAAATAACGCGGTACTCGGCGCTTCTCCGGCAAACATTACTGTGGGCTTTATCGCTATCGCCGGTAAAGCGGCACCGTCGTGAAACATCGCCGGTGTCAAGCACGCGTGCGTCACCGCGTGCTCTTCCAGATAACGCCAGAGGCGCTGCGGATCTTGCCGCACGGTTTCGGTAGGGATCACCAGCATGGCACCACAACCCAATGCCATCATCATTTCCCAGACACTGGCATCGAAACCAAATGAGGCAAACTGCAACATCCGGCTGGTGGCACCAACATTAAACTGGGTAATTTGTGTCAGCGCCAAATTCACCGCGCTGCCATGTTCAATCATCACCCCTTTTGGCCTGCCGGTTGAACCGGAAGTGTAAATCACATAGGCCAGATGGTGGGGAGCCAACCCAAAGACGTGCGGGTTATTGTCCGGCTGCTCCGGCAAGAGATTCGGATCGAGTACCGTCAGTGTCGCCAGAACGTCTTCACTTAGCGCTGCCCGCCCGGCATTATCCGCCAATACGATAACCGGTGCGGCATCAGTGAGGATATAAGCCAGGCGTTCACCGGGATAGGCCGGATCTAACGGCACATAGGCACCCCCCGCTTTCAGTACGGCCAATAACCCGATGATCCTCGCGAGTGAGCGTGTGACACAAATCGCCACCCGCTGATCCGGCGCGACGCCCAAGGCGATAAGCTGATGAGCGAGTCGGTTGGCGCGGGCATTCAGTTCGGCATAGCTGAGCGTCTGATTTTCATACATCACCGCGATGGCATCCGGGGTTTTCTCTGCCTGTTGTTCAAACAACTGATGAAAACATACCTGAGTCGGATACGCTTCTTCGGTCGCACTGCCATTTTCCAGTAAGCGTTCCCGTTCTGCGGACGACAAAATATCGATAGCCGTAACGGGTTGCTGAGGCTGGTGCACCATTGCCCGCAAGATGGCCTGCAAATAACCCACCTGTCTTTCAATCGTTTCATGGTCAAACAGGGCTGAAGAATAGTTCAGCTCTCCAACCACTTCGCCTGCCTTCTCGGTTAACTCCAGTTGCAGATCGAATTTCGCGATATCGTATCCCAGCCCGAAGGGGGTTACCGTCAATTCCGGTAATTGCCACGCCTCTGTTTCACTCTCCTGCCAGGCAAACATCACCTGAAACAGTGGCGTATGTTCCGGTCTGCGCGGCGGTTGGACAATTTCTACCACTTGCTCAAAAGGCAGATCCTGATGAGCCTGTGCACCCAGTGTCGCCTGCTGTACACGCCGCAGCAGTGTGACCACATCCGGCATAGCGGATAAATCGATGCGCAACGCTAATGTGTTGACAAAAAAACCAAGCAATGGCTCTATTTCCCGCCGGTTACGGTTAGCGCTCGGTATACCAATCACCACATCATCCTGACCCGACAAACGTGACAACAACGCCGCCCAAGCGGTCAACAGCGTCATAAACAGTGTGGTGCCGTGCTGTTGCCCCAAATGTTTTAGCGCTTGTACCAATGTGGCATCAATGTGCACGGCGATCCGGCCGCCAGTGAATGATTGTTGGGCGGGGCGGAGCCTGTCTGTCGGTAACTCCAGTAATACCGGGGCATCTGCCAGCGTCCGGCGCCAGTAATCGCTCTGTGCCTGTACGCCTTCACCAGAAAATACCTGCCGCTGCCAAGCCGCATAATCAGGATATTGCAGGGGCAATGGCGGCAACAGATCGGGTTGTTGATTCAGGCAAGCGGTATAAAGCGCCGCCAGTTCTGATTTCAGTATCCCTAAAGACCAGCCGTCGGAGATGATGTGATGTTGAGTCAGTAAGAATAAGTGATCTTCTTCGGCCAATTGAATCAGTGAGCAACGAATCAGAGGGCCACAGGCAAGATCAAACGGCGTTTCGGCTTCCTGTGCACACAAACGCTCAAGCTGTTCATCCACGTCAGATGTTTTACGGTCAGATGTTTTACGGTCAGATGTTTTACGCAAATCGTATTTTTGTATTGGCAGACCCAACTCCGCCGGCAACAGTTTAACCTGAGGCTGACCCTCCACGGTGATAAAAAGTGAACGCAGTGCCTCGTGGCGGGCAAACAGGCGGTTCAGGGCTTCTTGCCAAGCAGAAAGGTTAAGCCGGCCGTGTAAACGCTGGGCGGTCGGAATATGATAGGTATCACTGACCCCTTCAAATTGCGCCAGAAACCACAGGCGCTGTTGGCCAAACGATAAGGGTAAAACACCATCACGGGATATTGGCCTGATGTCAGGCAAGTTATCACTGTTCGCTTTGTCCGCATAACGCAGTGCGCAGATCTTGCCGGTAAATCCCGCCAGTGACGGTGACATAAACAACGCAGCCAACGGCAAATCGACACCGAAAACGGCGATTCGGTTTATCATCCGTACTGCCAGCAAGGAGTGTCCGCCCAACGCAAAGAAATTGTCATAGCGGCCGATCTGCTCAACGGCCAGTAATTCACGCCAGATAGCTGCCACGGCGATTTCCATTTCCCCCTGTGGCGCGACATAAATCTGGTGGGCGAAAGCATCTTCTGCCGGTGCCGGTAATGCCTGATGATCCAATTTACCGTTTGGCGTCAACGGGAAAGCCGCCAGACGGACAAAGGCCGCAGGCACCATATAATCAGGCAACACCGCACTCAAATGGCGGTGCAAACTGGCCGCCAATCCGCTGTTCGCTTCGGCGACAATATAGGCAACTAAACGTTTATCCTGCCCATCCCGCTCATTCCCCAAGGCCACAGCCACTACCCGCGCTTCCCGCACCGTGGGATGTTCTGCTAAGCGGGCTTCAATTTCACCCGGCTCAATGCGGAAACCGCGGATTTTGATCTGTTGGTCGTTACGGCCAACAAACACCAGATTGCCGTCCGGCAAATAGCGCACTAAATCTCCGGTTCGGTACATCCGGGCATCAGTCGCAGCACTAAATGGGTCAGCCAAGAAGCGTTCGTCAGTCAGATCGGGGCGATTAAGGTAGCCACGGGCAACACCGGCACCACCAATATACAATTCTCCCACTGCACCCAATGGGACTGGCTGGCCATGATTATCCAGCAGATAAAGGCGGGTATTTGCCGTCGGACGCCCAATGGGAATTAACACTTCTGTATGGTTCACATCGGCATGGTTCACATCGGTATCGTTTGACGGGCAACGCCAATGGGTGGCACAGACAGTAATTTCTGTCGGGCCATAGGCATTAAACAGGGTCGCCCGGTGACTCAGTGCCCGAAGCAATACGGGACTGGGCGCTTCACCCCCCAATATTAACGTGGGTTTTATCGCGATCGCCGGTAAATCGATACCATCCCGCAGCAAAGCGGGGGTCAGGCAGGCGTGCGTCACCGATTGTTCTTCAAGGTAATGCCAGAGATGACGTGAGTCCTGACGAATGAGATCGGCAGGGATCATCAGGCTGGCACCACTGCCTAATGCCATCATGATTTCCCAGACACTGGCATCAAAGCCAAATGAAGCAAACTGTAACATCCGGCTGGCAGGGCGAAGGTCAAACCGGGTGATTTTATCCTGAATAAGATTGACCAGCCCACGATGTTCAACCATCACCCCTTTGGGCGTGCCGGTTGATCCAGACGTGTAAATCACATAGGCCAGATGGCGGGAGGTCAGGGCAGGCACCTGCGGGTTGCTGTCGGGCTGGTCAGGTAAGCTGTTCGGATCTAATACCGTCAACGCGGTAAGCGTTTTCTCACCCAATGCAGTCCGCCCGATACTATCCGCCAGCAAAATAGCCGGAGCCGCATCGGTCAGGATATGCGACAGACGTTCTCCCGGATAAGCCGGATCTAACGGCACATAGGCACCACCTGCTTTTAACACCGCCAGCACCGCAATCACCCGTGCCGGTGAACTTGCCATGCAAATCGCCACCCGTTGATCGGGCACAACATTTAAGGCGATCAGTTGATGGGCCAGTCGGTTAGCACAGGCATTGAATTGCTGATAGCTGAACGTCTGATTTTCATACACCAGCGCCGTTGCATCGGGGGTTTTTTCCGCCTGTTGTTCAATCAACTGATGGATACACACTTGCTCAGGATAAGGGGTTTCAGTCGCATTCCACGTTTCCAGCAATAAGGTACGTTCTGATGCAGGCAAAACGTTCAGCATCCGTACCGGCGTTTCCGGTGCCAATTCAAGGGCATCCGCCAGACTTTCCAGTGCCTGCTGCATATAACCGCATACCCGTTCTGAATCAAACGGCTGTACTACCTGTGCCGTCAGCCCCAGTGTGGCACCCCCATCCTCCACTGACAGCACAAAAGGGTAGTTGGTGCGTTCCTGCTCGCCAAGGAATTCAATACCCGGCACCGCCTCATACGGAACCATTGGGTGCTCATTATGCCGGTAGTTCAGCAGGGCACTGAAAAGCGGTGTGCCGCCCTGTACCCCACTGCAACGCTGGGCCAACGCCAGTGAAGCATGTTCATAATCCAGTAATCCGGCTAATCGGGCATGTGCCAGCCTGACGCTATCGTGTAGCGGGGTATCATCGATATCCAGCCGGAGTGGCAGGGTATTGATAAACAGCCCCATGCCGCTGTCAGCGCCTTCCCCCGCCGCCATGCGCCCAAACAGTACCGTGCCGAACACCACTTTCTCTTGTCCGCTGGTGCGCGATAACACATGTGCCCAAGCCAGATGACACAGGGTTGCCAGACTGACGCCCAGACGCCTTGCCTGTGCACGCAGGCGGTCATTCAGCGCGGGGGGCAGCATCCGGTGCGCTTGTGTGACCTGAGAACCATCACGATGAACCTCAGTCAGCCCAAACGGTAACGTCGGTTCATCTACTTCCGCCAGCATGTCAGTAAAGAATCGGTGATGTTCTGTCTGGTCAACTCCCTGCCGGGCCTGAGCCACCAGATTGCGGAAAGGCACCGGCACCGGTAAATCAGCGTCCTGTCCGTCAAGACAGGCCCGAACTTCGCGGTTCATCACTTCCAGCGTGGTATGGTCGCCAATCAGGTGATGCTGTAATTGCAGTACGTACCAGCGGCCATCTGTTTCCTGTGCAATGACAAAGCGTAACAGCGGTGCCTGACTCAGTTCGAGGCGATATTGCCGTGGATCAAAGCGTTGTGCCAGTTGGTCACTGACCGAACCGTCGGCCGGATTCAGCGTCAGTTCAGTGACTGACAACGGGGCCTGACGCCAAACCACCTGCGCCGGCACAGACAATCCTTGCCAGATAAAAGCGGTACGAAAAATATCATGGCGGTTAATCACCTGTTGTACCGCGAATAAATAGCGATCCAGCAAATCACGGTCAGCAAAGATCATCGGATAAGCCAGTAAGTAAGGATCACCTTCTTTCGCCAGCAGATGGTGAAACAAGATACCGTCCTGCAACGGTGACAGCGCATAGATATCTTGGATATTGCTCACCCCGCCCGGCACCAGCCCGACAATGTGATCAATCTCAGTCTGGGTCAACTCAATCAGCGGTAACATCGCCGGGGTCAGTGCCGTGGTCGCCGGGGTAATAACATTCGGCGGTACGGTTACCGTCTGATGTTGCCCCAATGTTTGGGCCAACTCCGCCAGTATTGGCGACTGAAACAGGTCGCGGGCAGTCAATGTCAGCCCTGAATGGCGTAGCTGTTCAATCATGCGTACACCGAGCAACGAGTGGCCGCCCAAGGCAAAGAAGCTGTCATGCCGGCTTATCTGCCCAATACCCAGTAATTCCCGCCAGATAGTCGCCAATGCTATTTCCCGCTCCCCTTGCGGCGCAGCGTAAATCTGACGGGCAAAGGCTTCTTCTCCCGGCACCGGCAACGCCCGGCGATCCAATTTACCATTAGGCGTTAGCGGGAATTCATCCAAACGCACAAAGGCCACCGGCACCATGTAATCAGGCAAGCGTGCACTCAGGTGTTCACGCAAATGGGCAGGCAATTCGTCATCTGGCCCTGCCAGCACATAAGCGACTAACTGCTTGTCCTGCCCTGCGCCCAACGCCAATACCACCGCTTCACGTACTGCCGAATACTCCACCAGCCGGGACTCAATTTCCCCCGGCTCAATCCGGAAACCGCGGATTTTCACCTGCTGATCGTTGCGGCCAAGGAATTCCAGATTGCCGTCCGGCAGATAGCGGGCCAAATCGCCGGTACGGTACATCCGCGCATCCGGGGCATCACTAAATGGATCAACCAAAAAGCGTTCAGCGGTCAGTTCAGGGCGATTGAGATAACCGCAGGCCACCCCGTCGCCACCCACATAAATCTCGCCTATTCTTCCCAATGGCACTGGCTGGCCCTGCTCATCCAGTAAGTAAATCCGCGTGTTGGCAATGGGGCGGCCGATAGGAATGTGGGTCGTTCCTGCGGCCAGCGTTTCAATCCGGTATGTGGTGGTAAAGGTGGTGCCTTCGGTCGGGCCATAGGCATTCAATAATTGCTGAGGCGGATTATGATGTAAAACTTGGGCAATGACATGGGGATCAAGGCTATCGCCGCCGACAATCAGGCTTTTCAACTGCGGCAAAACAGGGGACAACGCCGCCGCCAGCCGGTTAAACAGGCCGACGCTTAACCATAAAATATTAACTTGATAACGCTCTAATGCCCGGACAAATTCCGCTGGCGTCAACAACGTGGTGTGGGCGATCACCACGAGTGCCCCGCCATTGAGCAAAGGAGCCCACACTTCAAAAGTACTGGCATCGAACGCAGGATTAGCCGCAAAAGCAACCCGATCATTGGGTTGAATTTCAACATAGCCACTATTAATAACGAGTCGAACCACAGCACGATGAGGCACGATCACCCCTTTTGGCGTGCCGGTCGAGCCGGAGGTGTACATGATGTACGCTGGCGCAGTACTGGAACAAAGTAAGTCAGGATTAACGCGCTCTTCTGCTTTGTTCGCGTCTGTCTCATCAGAGAGACGCATTAGCGGGACATCCAGATCCGTCGGGGTATGCGCCTGTGCGCTGGTGAGTACCAATCTGGCTAAGCTGTCGTTTATCAGCCAGTTTTTTCTTTCATCCGGCACACTGACATCGATAGGGACATAAACCGCGCCTGCCTTGAGAATAGCCAATTGAGCCACCACCAATTCGATAGATCGCTCTAACAGGATTGCCACAGGGTCATTCGGACAAATTCCCTGTTTAATCAATTGATGAGTCAGTCGGTTAGCACGGGCATTCAATTGTGCATAACTCAGGATCTTATCCCCGGCGATTAACGCTGTCGCGGTCGGGGTTTTCTCCACTTGTCGTTCAAACAACTGATGGATACCTAACTGGTCAGGATAAACCGTTTCAGTGGCATTCCAGGTTTCTAACAACAGTGTACGTTCAGCCCCTGACAACAAATTAACTTTCTCCACAGAGATATCATTATTGACCTTTTCGGGGGGGATTGGCTCTAATACAGTGTCAAAGATAATTTCCTTTGCAGCCCTGCTATCTTTCATCTACTTACTACCTCAACGAATCTGTTAGTTATTTGGAAGTTGTTATTTTCAACAGTCATCAAAAATGTTTTGCCGCTATTTCTTTTTGCAAAGAAATAAAAATGGATACGCATCGGGTATCAATTAAGATCCTCAGGCAGCACATTATTTTGGATGTTGGATGTCATATCCCGGTTAATAACCGAAGAATTAAAAATTCTTAGATAATTATTTTCCTGATAGCGGAATAGACGATTCACAGAGTGAACCGGTGAAAGATATTCCATTTTTGTTCCTGTTTTTTTTAATAATCGCTGTTGATTTTGGGCAGTTTTTTATTGGCCGACGCGGAATTCCATCACTAAATAAAAATGGATTAATTGAATATGTTTACTGGCATGAGTACTAAATCCCTGCGGTATGTTGTCCATGTTGAATTAATATCATATGTAAATTATTTCATAATAAATTTATGTGGTGAAAAAGAGGGGTTAAACCTCCTGATTCTCAATTAACATCGAGTTTATTTTGATAATGCTCTGCAAGATGAACCTGTCCGCACGCCAATAGGAAACAGATTTCACCATAAAAACAGTATTTATAATTTTGTTATGTTGGTTAATGTATATTTATCCACGTAAATATCATCAATCAGCCTGATTGCAGGTTATTTTATAATAATCAAATTATACAACTAATGTAAACGTTAATTATATTTAACGCCAAGGCAAAATAATTCCAAATCAAAACTAATTGCATATATATTATTTGCCATGATAAAACGATGTGAATAATATATATTGATTGCTTTTAATGTCTCTTATAAATAATTCCAGATTAAAATAGATTGTTTGTTTATTGTTTTGTGGAAAATAATTATTTGTTGAGATATGGTTGGATTATTATATGGAGGGTCATGTATCCAATCTCTCAATCGCTTCTGACGCAACCCACCCTCAATGTTTGTTGCTTTCTACTGACAATTGAGATATCAATACTATGATTTTGAGATGTTGACCAGTTATGACATCAATTAACATGCTAATATAAAACATGTTTTTATTTTATTTTTGAGATACTGTTACTTGGTAAGTTGAGATAGGTGAAACCACATGGCTCAATTTAATCATTTTGAACTGGGGTTACTTAACCCAGATTTTGATTCACCTCTCGTTGATGTACTCACGGAACTGGAATTACTCAGACATCTGCGGTTAGAAACAGATGTACATCCGATATTATTTGTGCAGTTGAAAACCGTTTTTCACATGCTGGAAAGTCTGGGATCTGCAAGAATCGAAGGAAATCACACAACTCTGGCTGACTATGTTGAAAACAAAGTCGAAGGTACTCAAAGCTCGACAGATCAGTTAAAAGAAATTGATAATATCGAAGTTGCAATGGCGTTTATTGATGAGCATCTGAAAAATGGTGATGATATAACCGAATATTTCATTCGGGAACTTCACGCATTAGCCGTGTCGGGACTCGATAGAGAAGGGGACAATACACCTGGCGTGTACCGGAAGCATAATGTAAGCATTGCCTTGTCTGAACATTTGCCACCTGATCCTATCCACGTACCGACTTATATGAAAGAGCTGACAGATTTCATTAATCGTGCGGATAAACCGAAATACGATCTGATGAAAATTGCATTAACTCATCATCGTTTTGGCTGGATACACCCATTTGGCAATGGCTTTACTCATAAGCTGAATTGAATAAGGTGGGAATAATTTCAAGGACAGATCAATGGCTTTTAGGCTAAAGGTTTTTATGTGGGGTAATCCTAAACAAAAAAGCACTTCCCCAAAAAGAGAAAGTGCTTTTTCAACAACATGTTACTGGACTAGGATCAGTTCATGCCATATTTTTTCAGTTTCTTACGCAGAGTACCACGGTTGATTCCCATCATCAGTGCTGCGCGAGTCTGGTTGCCACGGGTGTATTGCATCACCATGTCCAACAGTGGCTGTTCTACTTCAGCCAGTACCAGCTCATACAGGTCATTAACGTCTTGACCGTTCAGTTGGGCAAAATAGTTCTTCAGTGCTTGTTTAACTGAATCACGCAGGGGTTTTTGTGTTACCTGATCTTGTGAATTTACAGTAGCAACGGTTAGTACATCAGAATTTACGCGTTGTTCGAACATAGTTCTGTCAGCTCTTTTCTTTAATTTACGCAAAAATTTTCGAAGTATGCCTCCAACGCCTCCAGCTGTTCGCTGGCATCCTCAATGGCGTTGAATGTGCGCCGAAACTGGTCATCAGGGGCATGTTCCTTGAGATACCAAGATACATGCTTGCGAGAAATACGAACTCCTTTGCCTTGACCGTAAAAATCATGCAATTCTCGTACATGCTCACTCATTAAACGCTGCACGTCGCCAAGGGGCATCGGTGGCAGCAATTCTCCTGTTTCCAGATAGTGCTGGATTTCCCGAAAGATCCAGGGTCTTCCCTGAGCAGCGCGGCCTATCATTAGGGCATCAGCCCCAGTGTATTCAAGCACTGCTCTGGCTTTTAGCGGGTCAGTAATGTCGCCATTGGCAATAATTGGAATGGCAACAGTCTGCTTAACTGTCCGAATATTGTCGTACTCGGCCTCACCATTAAACAGGCAAGCTCGTGTCCTGCCATGTATCGTAAGAGCCTGAATACCACAACGCTCGGCCAATTGGGCAATGTCTACACAGTTACGTTCTTCCGGTGACCACCCTGTGCGGATCTTCAAAGTGACAGGGACATCAACTGCATTGACTACCGCAGAAAGGATTTTTTCAACCAATTCTGGATAGCGCAGTAATGCCGAACCTGCCAGCTTACGATTCACCTTCTTAGCTGGGCACCCCATATTGATATCGATGATCTGAGCGCCATTGGCAACGTTAATTTTCGCCGCCGCCGCCATTTCATCGGGATCACTACCGGCAATTTGTACAGAACGCACGCCGGGTTCGTCGCCATGAACCATACGCAGCCGGGATTTATCCGTCTTCCAAACCTGGGGATTGGAAGAAAGCATTTCTGAGACTGCCATTCCTGCACCCATGTGGTAGCAAAGAGATCGAAACGGGCGATCTGTTATGCCTGCCATAGGAGCCGCAATAAGACAGTTTTTCAACTGGTATTGTCCGATACGCATAGACGAAGAAAGAGTGGTCAACTGTGACTAAGGGCGCGTATATTACGCATTTTTCACAAGATATGAAAGGCCAAACTTTGAGCGAATCGACATTTATAACGTTTTTTTTCCAGTTGATTTTTTCTGATTTGCTTAATTTATCTTAAATAACATGTGGTTACATGTTGTTGATGAAATTTATTATTACTTATATTTCTAATCACAAAGAGAGCGGATTATCCCCAATTGACCTCCCAGAAGATCATTTTAGTGGATAATCTCGCTTTGCAATAGACGTTGGGTGATTATTTTTTAATCCCTGTGATACGACACCATTCTTCTTGTTCAACTATCGGATCGACAATAAATTCATTGTCATAGGCTTGGGCAACCCCTTCAGCCTGACTTGCCAGAACACCAGACAAGCCCAATAATCCACCCGATTTGGGCAGTGATCCGATGACGGGAGCGAGTTCACGCAGTGGGCCAGCCAAAATATTGGCAATCACGACATCACATTCGAGGTCTTTAGGTTGATCTTTAGACAGATGGAGGGTTAACTGGTCAGAGACACCGTTACGTTCGGCGTTATCCCGGCTGGCTTGAATAGCTTGTGGGTCGATATCAATACCGATAGCGTGTTTCGCCCCCAGTTTCAGGGCTGCGATAGCCAATATACCTGAGCCGCAGCCGAAGTCGATCACGGTTTTATCGGTTAAATCAAGGCCATCTAACCATTGCAGGCAAAGGGAAGTGGTTGGGTGAGTGCCTGTCCCGAATGCCAGACCGGGATCAAGCATGACATTGACGGCATCCGGGTCGGGCACTTCGCGCCAGCTAGGGCAAATCCACAAACGTTGACCAAAGCGCATGGGGTGGAAGTTGTCCATCCATTCACGCTCCCAATCTTTATCTTCCAGTTGTTCGATTTTGTGGATAAAGCCGCTACCCAGTTGGGGAACCTGCTCTAATTGGCTGACAACCGCTTTCATATCCATTTCAGCGTCATACAGGCCGATAACATCGGTATCGCCCCATAACCGGGTTTCGCCCGGCAGAGGCTCAAAAATGGGGGTATCATGGCTATCCTGAAAGGTGACTGAGACTGCGCCGCTTTCCATCAGCTCATCGCCCAAGGTTTCCGCTTGTTGTCCCGTGGTGTTTAATCTTAATTGTATCCAAGGCATAAAAATTCTCGTTTTGTGAAGGACGTTATTGTATTTACTCGCCGCACTTCAAGAGGCATTTATTATCTCCCCTGCCGCGCGGGGGAGATAATAAGCGGCTTTTGTATTGCGAGCTGTAGTTATAAACCGCTATTGAGAAGCCGCTATTGAGATGCAGCGGCTTGTGGTGTGCGTTTATTCCCCATCATATTCCCTATCCAAAATGCCAGTAAACTCAACAATAGTGATGGCACGATGGGGTGGAAACCCAGCAGTTGGATATTGAATGTTGCCAACAAAGTATAACTTGCCGCGCCTGTCAGCATTGAGCTGATTGCCCCTTGGGCATTGGCTTTTTCCCAATATAGCCCCAGAACCAGTGGCCAGAGGAAAACGGCTTGCAGCCCACCGAATGCCAGCAGGTTCAGCCAGATAATCATCTCAGGTGGACGCCATGCTGCCAGCAGTAATAATGCGCCTAAAAATAGGGTGGAGTAGCTGGAGATGCGTGAGAGTTTTTTCTCTTGACGGATCTGTTGTGGGTACAGGTTTAAATAGAGATCTTTGACGATAGTGGCCGACGATTGCAGCAGTTGGGCATTAATGGTGGACATAATCGCCGCCATGGGCGCAGCCAGAAAGATCCCGGCGGCAACAGGAGGCAGTACGGTGATCATCAGGGTCGGGATCACTTGGTCGGGGATCGTCAGATCAGGAATGATCGCCCGGCCAAGGGCGCCCGCAAGGTGCATGCCGAACATCAGGAACGCCATGATGATGGTGCCAAGCACAATACCACGGTGAACCGCTTTACTGTCTTTATAAGAGATGCAGCGCACGGCGGTGTGTGGCAGCCCAACGACACCAAAGCAGACCAAGACCCAAAAAGACGCCATAAATGGCCCAGAGAGGATGTTATCGGCACCGTAAGGCGAAACCAGATTGGGGTCAATGGTGCGCAGGGTTGTCACTGCTGCCGATATCCCGCCGGCTTTGTAGATAATGCCTGCCAGCAATAAAGCCGTTCCCAACAGCATTACCAGCCCTTGCAGGGTGTCATTGAGGACGCTGGCCCTGAAACCGCCAAATGTGGTATAGAGGGCAATTGAAACGCCGAAAATCAGTAATCCCGTATCGTATGGGATACCTGCCGCAGTTTCCAGCAAACGTGCCCCGCCAATGAATTGCACGGTCATTGCGCCGACAAAAGCAACCAACAGGCTTATACTGGCAAACCAGACCAGAAAGCGGCTCTGGTAGCGCGCATACAGCATGTCATTGAGTGTGACCGCATTATAACGGCGGGCGAGGATAGCAAATTTTTTCCCCAGTACGCTCAGTGAGAGCCATATCGCCGGCAGTTGGATCAGTGATAACAGCACCCAACCGAGACCATACTTATAAGCGGCACCCGGACCACCAATAAATGAGCTGGCACTGATATAGGTTGCGGTAATGGTCATTGCCAGTACAAAACCGCCCATTGAACGGTTGCCGAGAAAATACTCATTCAGGAATTCACCGGTTTGCCGGCGGCGATAGGCATAGATTGAGAGGATGAAAACCAATACCAGATATCCCACGAGAGGCAGAATGACTTCACTTTGCATCACTGTCCTCCAGCGGAATATCCTTGAATATACACGTCACCATCAACCCACAAAGGATGATAAATAGGGTGGGTAGCAGCAGGCAAGCCAGCTCAAACCAGCGGGGCAGCCCAGTTATGCCGATGGCATTGCTGGGGAGGTAAGCACACAGTAGCCAACCAACGAGGTAAGCCAATGTCAGGAATATTGCCCAGCGTGCTTCTTTGTTGGATTGAACAAATCGTCCGTCCATCCATCCGTTCTCCGAGTAATTTACATGAAACAATATGAGAGGGAATTGTACGGTAATGCGTGGATTTATTCATTTTATTAAAATTTGCATGTATTGCCTCAATCGCTATTTATCCTCCTGATGGGGAATTCATTCCTCGCATGGTGAGTATTTTTAACAAACCGCTGCCCTCTGCTCAGCCCCGTTAATCGCAAAATCCGGCAGGCTTATCGGACAGAGTTATTCAGTATAAGCATCCATCACTTTACGAATATGTTCTTCATTAACGGCATACCATGGATAACCAAGAGTACGCATTTTTGAAATATACACGGGACGGTATTTACCTTTCGTACAATACTGGGCACCTTCAAATAATCCAATCACACCGTTTATATGTTCACAAGTTGGTATTGGTGTTTCAGGTTTAATTAAGTGTCGCCACTTAATTTTATTTCTATTTGTTTCAATCGTCACATTAGGTTGACGCGGTTCTCCGTCAATAGAACAAATCACCCCTCCATCGTCATATTCATCAGCTAAACCATAAGCTGAATGTCCGAATTCATGAAGTGCTATCTCGGTAGCGCGAGGGTCCATGGTACATGTTCCAACACCCGTATAGCCGGCACCCCCATAGTCTGATGTATTCCCGATCACTAAGATTTGATCATATCCTCCATGACCTAACACATTGTTAGCAGTTTGCGTTACCAAGTGAGGGTCAACACAGAGTAATCGATCAATATTATGGCATCCTAACACCATATGAAATGCGGTATCTTTGATGTCAGATCCTTTTGATATGCCAGATTCTTTGCTAATGATATCAAGACGAATAACTTTAAAACGATTTTTTAATGAAGACATCAGAGGGTCCGAAAAAAAATTTCTCCTGACTTCTTCAGCATCTTTTTCCCATTTTTTCTGATCATCTTGCGAATAACCATCTCCCATAAAGACCAGAATTAATGGTCGTTTGATCGTGTTATCTTCTTGAGATATAACTTTATGAGATATAGGTGGAGAAGTCTCGGTCTTATTTTTGCATCTATTTTTTACAAGCGTTTCTATTTGCTTACGATTAAAAACCCGTGATGTTGGCATGGTTAGTGGTGTTGATAAAGTTGGGATTTCTACGATCTTGATTGCCTCTACATTATCGGGATAAGGAATAACGATTTGAAGATAAAGATGAGATAATTCTTTATATATTATTCTTTCAATCTGCCCTGATTCCGGGTCAAAAGTTTTAAAGCGGGGTTTGTCATCAGCAGCAACAAAATAGTGAGATATTTCATTCCCTTGTTTATCTAACGTGAAAATTCGCCACCCTTTGTGTTGGGGAATTAAATCTTCATTAGGTATAACAGGCACTCTAAAGTCACCGGCTTTAGCGTTTAGTATATTAATGTTTTTTTTTGATGATGTGTTTTCTTGTAACAGATGCAACCAGAGGCTTTTATTTTCATTCATTTTTTTGTTCCTATCATATATGCAGTGATTTATCGTGAAATAAATGAGACTAAGAGCAGGCTTAAATGATAATTGCCAATTCTATGAAACCATTTTTCGTGGTTTTCACGTCCGTTGAGTATAACCGATATAATGGAATTTGATAGTCTTAGGATTCGGAATTATGACCAAATTTTGACTAAATAATAAATATGCCTGTTCTTTTAATATTGTTTATTGCAATAAAGCAAATATATTTAACCTATGATACCTGAAATCAATTTGTTATATGAGAAGCAGTGGTTTAATGATGTAATATAATAAATTTCATCTCATTGGTTGTGAAATAATTCATAAATTTATTTTTATTCATGATGAAAAAAATCCCACCGATAAAAGATGGGATTTTATTGATTTAAGGCAATGTGACCTGAACGTTAGAAAGAACCTTACTTATCCTGCAAGCCCAGTTTCTTCTCCAGATAGTGGATATTGGTTCCACCTTGCTGGAAGTTCTCGTCATTCATGATGGCCAGTTGCAGGTCGATATTGGTCTTGATGCCATCAATGATCAATTCGGCCAGTGCATTCTTCATGCGGGCAATGGCCACTCCACGGGTTTCGCCGTAAGTGATCAATTTCCCGATCATCGAATCATAGTAAGGCGGTACGGTATAGCCTGCATAGATATGGGATTCCCAGCGCACACCAAATCCACCGGGCGAGTGGAAATGGGTGATCTTGCCTGGACTTGGCAGGAAGGTTTTCGGATCTTCGGCATTGATGCGGCATTCGATCGCATGACCTTTAATTTCGATATCTTCCTGTTTGATGGACAGTGGCAGGCCAGAGGCAATACGTAACTGTTCTTTAATCAAGTCAACGCCGGTGATCATTTCGGTCACGGGATGCTCAACCTGAATACGGGTATTCATCTCAATAAAGTAGAATTCGTCGTTTTCGTACAGGAACTCAAATGTACCCGCCCCGCGATAGCCGATTTCGACACAGGCTTTGGCACAGCGCTCACCGATGCTGCGGCGCAGTTCTGGTGAGATGCCCGGTGCCGGCGCTTCTTCCACCACTTTCTGGTGGCGGCGCTGCATGGAACAGTCACGTTCAGCCAGATAGAGCGCATTACCCTGACCATCAGCCAAGACCTGAATTTCAACGTGACGTGGGTTCTCAAGGAATTTCTCCATGTAGACCATGTCGTTGTTGAATGCGGCTTTGGCTTCTGCGCGGGTCATGGCGATGGATTGTTCCAGATCTTTGTCGCTGCGTACAACACGCATACCACGACCGCCGCCGCCGCCGGATGCTTTGATGATCACCGGATAGCCGATGCGGTTTGCAATGGCTTTGTTTTTCTCGGCGTCGCCACCCAATGGGCCATCAGAACCCGGAACACAGGGAACGCCCGCTTTTTTCATCGCACTGATAGCGGAAACTTTATCGCCCATCAAACGGATAGTCTCAGCCCTCGGGCCAATGAAAATAAAGCCGGAACGCTCAACTTGTTCGGCAAAGTCGGCATTTTCAGACAGGAAGCCATAACCGGGATGGATTGCCTGTGCACAGGTAATTTCTGCCGCAGAAATAATGGCAGGAATATTCAGGTAGCTTTTTGCCGAGGCAGCAGGGCCGATGCAGACGGTTTCATCCGCCAGCAGGACGTGCTTCAGGTCACGGTCTGCCGAAGAGTGCACCGCGACGGTTTTGATCCCAAGTTCTTTACAGGCTCTCAGGATACGCAGTGCAATTTCACCGCGGTTAGCAATGACAATTTTTTCAAGCATGGGGTGCGCCTCGTTATTCGATGACGACCAATGGCTCGTCGAATTCAACTGGTTGACCGTCTTGAACCAGAATCGCTTTCACTACGCCCGTTTTGTCAGCTTCGATCTGGTTCATCATTTTCATGGCTTCAACGATACACAGGCTTTCGCCCTGATTGACATGCTGGCCGACTTCGATGAAAGGTTTCGCATCTGGGCTTGGTGAACGGTAGAACGTACCCACCATTGGCGAGCGAACGATGTGACCGCTGATTTCAGCCGGTTTGTCAGCGATGGCTGGCGCTTCGGGTGCAGCGGCATGCACTGGTTGCTGGACAGGTGCAGAAATGTATTGCTGAGTCATCGGTATTGCTGTGGCTACCGTTGCACGGCTGATGCGCACTGACTCTTCACCTTCAGAAATTTCCAGTTCAGAAATGCCAGATTCTTCAACCAGCTCGATCAATTTTTTTATCTTACGAATATCCATGAGTGTGGTTCCGTACTTTTCAGTCAATTAGTTGGATGTTGACAAGCGGTTAACCGCTGCCTGTAATGCGAAACGATAACCATCTGCTCCTAACCCGCAGATTACGCCGACTGCAATATCGGAAAGATATGAGTGGTGGCGGAATGGCTCGCGGGCGTGCACGTTGGAAAGGTGAATCTCAATAAATGGGATATCGACCGCCAGAAGTGCGTCGCGCAGTGCCACGCTGGTATGCGTGTATGCCGCAGGGTTAATTAAAATAAAATCTGTATTGCCTCGCGCTGAATGAATTCTCTCAATCAGTTCAGATTCTGCGTTGGATTGCAGATGGGATAATTCAGCCCCCGATTGGTAAGCTTGTTCTGACAGTTGGTTAACGATGTCATTAAGCGTTAACTTGCCGTAGGTCTCTGGCTCTCGCGTTCCCAACAGGTTCAGGTTGGGGCCATTCAAGAGTAAAATGCGAAACTTATCTGCCATTGTGCGGGTATCTCCGGCAATCTGTCAACAATCGACCAAGATAACGCGATGTTAACGGTTTGTCATCTCTTTCTGATATCTAGAATTGTAAATTTGGCGATAAAGCCCGACATTATAAACATATCGTGGCATTTAGCAGCAAAATACTGGTCTTATCAGCGCACCTTCACAATTGTCCTGCCCGTAATTTGATTGTTTATCAACTTATTGGCGTATTCGGTGACTTGCCCTAGTGTGATTTCATTGGCCGTTTGCTGATAAAAGGCCTCTGGCAGCAGCTTCTGCAACCGCTGCCAAATAGCAGGGCGTTTTGCGGCCGGAACCGTCACAGACTCCACACCCTGCAAGCGAACATTACGCAGGATAAACGGCATCACACTGGTGGGAAGCTGGCTGTCACTTGCCATGCCACAGGCAACCACCGTACCGTTATAATGGGCTTGTGCCAGCAACGTCGCCAATGTTATGCCGCCAACCGTATCGATCACACCGGCCCAACGCTGTTTTTCCAATGGGCGTGATGGCTGGTGGAAGTCACTGGCCGGTAAAACCGCTTTTGCGCCCAGTGAAAGCAGGTAATCTCGACTGTCGGGTTTGCTGCTAATGGCAGTAACGGAATAGCCCAGTTGTGACAGCAACGTTATTGCCGTGCTGCCAACACCGCCGCTGGCGCCTGTCACGGCAATGTCCCCGCTTTCAGGCATTACGCTCCCTTGTTCCAACGCCATAATACACAACATGGCAGTAAAACCCGCTGTGCCGATGATCATGGCTTGCCGGGGAGTTAAGGCGTGCGGCAATGGCGTCAGCCATTCACCCGATACCCGCGCTTGCTCTGCCAATCCACCCCAGTGCGTTTCTCCCACGCCCCAGCCCGTTAGCAAAACATATTGCCCGACGTGAAAACGGGGATCTTCGGAATGATGGACAACACCCGAAAAATCGATCCCCGGCACCATGGGAAATTGGCGGATAATCTTCCCCTTGCCCGTAATAGCAAGGGCATCTTTGTAGTTGAGTGTTGACCAATGAATATCAACGACCACATTCCCCGATGGCAACTGAGACGCATCAATATCCTGAATAGATGCTGATAATGTTTCGTGTTGTTCCAGTAATAAGGCTTTCATGATAATTCTCTCTTGATAGGTATCTATCTGACATCATTACTTGTTTGTGTTTGGCATCACCATCATTTCTTCACCACCATTTCTTTCACCTCAATATAGATAAAATCTGATGTACTGAAATAGGCGGGCAACAATATTGTGATAGAGAGTGGTAAAACGGGGTTACTTATTTTTGTTCAGGATGGCATTGGAAAAGATAATAATCTATCGAATTTCAACTATTATTCCTAATCTCACCAAATTCATCTATTGCTTTTATAATTAATGCACTATCCCGCTTTGGAACTTGGTTGAATTTGCTAAAATGGTGACAAGGCAGCATAGGGCTTGAAAAGCGGGGTGGCCGTATCTCAATATGCACGATAAATGTTGGTTTTTTTGTGTATTGGCTGATTTGGGAGGGCAGTGATGAGATTATTGGTGAAATTAGCCCATTTTTATGCAGTTTTTTTCTGCTCCGTTAGAGAAAAGTAACGTAGAATACCGTATTTCTGATGTGAATAACGTAGCCACTTTTATTGAAGTAGTAAAAGTAGTTAATTATGCGCCTTGTCGCTGCTTCATGTGGTTGGTAGAGTAGACGGACAATCTCCGTCCCCAGCTTGCAGGATTATCCTTTCGTTATGTTAAAGAAATTTCGTGGCATGTTTTCCAACGATTTGTCCATTGACTTGGGTACTGCCAATACCCTTATTTATGTCAAAGGCCAAGGAATAGTATTGGATCAACCCTCCGTCGTTGCGATTCGCCAAGACAGGGCTGGTTCACCCAAAAGCGTTGCAGCAGTAGGGCTGGAAGCAAAGCAGATGCTGGGGCGTACTCCGGGTAATATCGCCGCTATCCGCCCAATGAAGGATGGGGTTATTGCTGATTTTTATGTTACCGAAAAGATGCTACAGCATTTTATCAAGCAGGTTCACAACAACAGTTTTATGCGCCCAAGTCCGCGCGTGTTGGTCTGTGTGCCTGTTGGTGCGACCCAAGTTGAGCGTCGTGCCATTCGTGAATCTGCCCAAAGCGCAGGCGCCAGGGAAGTCTTTTTGATTGAAGAGCCAATGGCGGCCGCCATCGGTGCGGGTTTGCCCGTTTCCGAAGCAACAGGTTCAATGGTCGTTGATATCGGTGGCGGAACCACGGAAGTTGCGGTGATTTCCCTTAATGGTGTGGTTTATTCTTCTTCGGTACGCATTGGTGGTGACCGTTTTGATGAAGCCATCATCAATTACGTTCGTCGCAATTATGGCTCCCTGATTGGGGAAGCAACGGCAGAGCGCATCAAGCACGAAATTGGTTCTGCTTATCCAACAGATGAAGTGCGTGAAATTGAAGTGCGTGGCCGTAACCTTGCCGAAGGTGTCCCGCGCAGTTTTACGCTGAATTCCAACGAAATTCTTGAAGCACTGCAAGAACCCTTAACGGGTATTGTGAGTGCGGTGATGGTCGCGCTGGAACAGTGCCCGCCAGAATTGGCGTCTGATATTTCGGAACGGGGCATGGTGCTGACTGGCGGTGGCGCGTTGTTGCGTAATCTTGATCGTTTGTTGATGGAAGAAACTGGCATTCCTGTTATTGTTGCTGAAGATCCACTGACTTGTGTTGCCCGTGGTGGTGGCAAGGCACTGGAGATGATCGACATGCATGGTGGCGATCTGTTCAGCGAAGACTGAAAGTAACTCTGCGGGCTGGGAGGTGGACACGTTTTATCGGAGCCTCCTTGCTGACTGTTACGGAGTTTTACCCTTTATGAGACAACTCAGCTCGACAATACGCCATTTATGAAGCCGATTTTCAGCAGAGGGCCTTCTCTGCAACTGCGACTCTTTTTTGCTATCATTATTGCCATTGTTTTGGTTGTGGTAGACAGCCGCCTTGGTGTTTTCAATAAAGTCCGTAGCTACATGGATACGGCTGTGAGTCCCTTTTACTTTCTCGCCAACGGGCCGCGCCAGTTTTTGGACGGTATCTCAGAATCTCTTGCCAGCCGTAATCATCTTGAGCTGGAAAACAGAACCCTGCGTAACGAATTGCGTTTACAGGACAGCAAACTGTTGCTGTTGGGGCAACTGAAACAAGAAAATTCCCGGTTACGTGAATTACTGGGGTCGCCCCTGCGTAATGATGAACACATGATGGTATCGCAGGTGATTTCTGGGGGGATGGACCCATACCGGGATCAAATCGTCATTGATAAAGGGGCCAAAGAGGGGGTGTATGAAGGGCAGCCTGTTATCAGCGATCGGGGGGTGGTGGGGCAAGTGACAGCGGTGAGTCAGTTGAGCAGCCGGATATTGCTGATTTGCGATCCCTCGCATGCCCTTCCTGTACAGGTTTTGCGCAATGATATTCGGGTTATCGCTAATGGAGCAGGGTGCACGGATGATCTCCTGCTGGAACCTTTACCCAGTGATACTGATATCCGCGTAGGGGATGTACTGGTGACATCGGGGCTGGGGGGGCGTTTTCCGGAAGGTTATCCTGTGGCTGTCGTGTCTTCTGTCAAAATTGATAACCAGCGGGCCCATGCGGTCATTCGTGCCCGTCCATTGGCCGAATTGCGGCGCTTGCGCTATTTACTGCTATTGTGGGGTGCTGATAATAATCCCGCTGAACCCTTGCCACCTGCGGAAGTCTACCGGGCAGCCAATGAACGTTTGATGCAGATGTTACCACAGGTGTTGCCAAATCCATCGGATGAGGCCCCGCAGTTGCTGGCACCCAAATCCGTAGAAAAAGAAATATCAGCGGGAAAAGAAACACCCGCGGCAAAACCGACGTCTAAGCCGTCATCACCAGCGACAGGAAATCAGCAATGAGCCAATACCATAGCAAAGGACTCTGGATCATTTGGCTATCTTTCCTGATTGCAATCGTGCTACAGATTATGCCGTGGCCGGAGCAGTTCTTTATGTTTCGGCCCACCTTATTGATGCTGTGTTTAGTTTACTGGTTGCTTGCCCTTCCTCATCGTGTCAGTGTGGGGACGGGCTTTGTCTTAGGGATGATTACTGACCTGTTGCACGGAAGTATCTTGGGAGCACATGCCCTGGCATTTAGCATTATCAGTTTCTTGGTCGCTTTCAAATTCCAGCTTATCCGCAATATGGCACTTTGGCAGCAGGCGCTGCTTGTGCTTGGGCTTTCAACATTGATGAACCTCTGCGTTTTTCTGGTTCATGCTCTGTTACTAAAGACCCTCTTTCATCCGGAAGTGTTCTGGAATGGGGTGGTTAATGGTATTCTCTGGCCTTGGCTATTTTTATTAATGCGGAAAATCCGTCGTCAATTTTCAATTCGTTAAAATAGGCTTCTAACAAAAATAGCGGATAAGATAGATTCCTAAGGATTATTCACGATGAAAACCATTTATTTAGCTTCTGGCTCACCAAGACGGCGTGAGCTGGTGGAATTGTTGGATTTTAACTTTGCAATCCTGGCACCTCAGGTCGAAGAAAAA
The DNA here is from genome assembly GCF_028598745.1 of Xenorhabdus sp. IM139775. Lineage (GTDB taxonomy): Bacteria > Pseudomonadota > Gammaproteobacteria > Enterobacterales > Enterobacteriaceae > Xenorhabdus. The sequence goes on along the minus strand of NZ_JAQRFK010000002.1, from coordinate 82,527 downwards.
TGGCGTGAAGGGGAGTCTCCACAGCAATATGTCACTCGATTGGCCAGAGAGAAAGCGCGGGCTGGCGTCGCCATCGCGCCACACGATTACCCCGTTCTGGGGGCAGATACCATTGTTGTATTGAATAACCGTATCTTAGAGAAACCGCGAGATCAGCAACACGCTGCGGAAATGCTTAATGCTTTGTCAGGTCAGTGCCATCAGGTGATGACGGCTGTTGCTTTATCGAACAGTCAACATACCTTGAGTGAAATAGTCATTACGGATGTGATATTCCGCCAGTTATCCCAACCGGAAATACGGGAATATATTGCCACTGGGGAGCCAATGGATAAAGCCGGCGCGTATGGCATTCAAGGTAAGGGCGGTTGTTTTGTCAGAAAAATTAATGGCAGTTACTACGCTGTTGTCGGCTTGCCACTGGTGGAAACCCATGAATTAATCACACGGTTTTTAGCGTTAGCTGATGGGAAGGATTATTCATGACAGCAGAGTTATTAGTCAATGTAACACCATCCGAAACGCGGGTTGCTTATATTGATGGCGGTATCTTGCAAGAAGTTCATATTGAACGGGAAGCCAAAAGGGGCATTGTCGGGAACATTTACAAAGGGCGTGTAAGTCGGGTTCTGCCCGGTATGCAGGCGGCCTTTGTGGATATCGGGCTGGAGAAAGCCGCTTTTTTGCACGCTTCGGATATTGTGCCGCATACGGAATGTATTGCGGGTGAAGAGCGGAAAAATTTTCATGTCAGGGACATTGCCGAATTGGTGCGTCAGGGGCAGGATTTACTGGTTCAGGTCGTGAAAGATCCGCTGGGAACCAAAGGCGCCCGTTTGACAACCGATATCACCTTACCGTCTCGTTATTTGGTGTTTATGCCGGGGGCATCCCATGTGGGGGTGTCACAACGCATAGAGAGCGAAAAAGAGCGCGAGCGCCTGAAAAGCATCGTCATGGCGTATTGTGATGAGCATGGCGGTTTTATTATCCGCACGGCCGCTGAAGGGGTGGGAACAGAAGAACTGGTACAGGATGCGGCATTTTTGAAGCGTCTGTGGAGTAAGGTGATTGAACGTAAGAAACGCAATATCACCAAAAACAAGGTTTATGGGGAATTGGCACTGGCGCAACGTGTTTTGCGTGATTTTGTCGGTGCTTCCCTCGATCGTATTCGCGTTGATTCCCGCCAAACATTTGTACAATTACAGGAATTTATTGATGAATATATTCCTGAGATGAACGCGAAACTGGAATATTATCAGGGAAACCAGCCGATATTCGATCTCTATGACGTGGAACGTGAAATTCAGCGGGCGCTGGAGCGTAAAGTAGAATTAAAGTCAGGGGGCTACCTGATCATTGATCAGACGGAAGCCATGACGACCATTGATATTAATACCGGTGCGTTTGTCGGGCATCGCAATTTAGAAGAAACTATCTTTAATACTAATATTGAAGCAACGCAGGCGATCGCCCGGCAATTAAGGCTGCGTAATTTGGGCGGTATCATTATCATTGATTTTATTGACATGAGTAACGGAGAACACCGTCGCCGTGTCTTGGCATCCTTGGAACAGGCATTAAGCAAAGACAGGGTGAAAACAACCCTCAATGGTTTTTCACCCTTGGGATTGGTTGAGATGACGCGCAAGCGTACACGGGAAAGTATCGAACATATCTTGTGTGATAATTGCCCGACGTGTCAGGGACGAGGCACGGTAAAATCTGTCGAAACCGTCTGTTATGAGATCTTGCGTGAAATTGTCCGCGTCAATCGTGCCATTGATGCAGATCGTTTTCTGGTTTATGCCTCTCCCGCCGTCAGCGAAGTCCTGAAAGGGGATGAATCCCACGCATTGGCAGAAGTCGAAATTTTTGTAGGCAAACAGGTCAAAGTGCAGACAGAGCAGCGTTACAGCCAGGAGCAATTTGACGTTATTATGATGTAGAGCAATAGCGCTGACAACCAAGGAGAAATGCGTGAAGCGACTGCCGGGGGTATTATTAGCGACAGCCGCAATAGTCATTATCATTGTGGCTTTGCTTGTCAGCGGGTTACGTTTCTTCCTGCCGCATATCAATGAATATCGTCAGCAATTAGTCGAAAAAATTGCTGACGTGACAGACATACCGATCAATATAGGTTACCTCAACGGTCATTGGGAAACGTTTGGCCCCAGTCTGGAACTTCGTGATATCAGTGCAAAAACGGGAGATGTCGAAATTCATGCCAAAAAGGTGACCCTTTCTTTGGATGTCTGGCGTTCACTGTTACAACGGCGCTGGCATTTTCGTGATCTCTCTTTTTACCAGCTACAGGTCAATTACAATAGGGCGCTGTTTGGAGAAGGCGGCGAAAACAGGCTTTCTAAGCCGGACAGCCTCTCAACGCTGTTTCTCGAACAACTCAACCATTTTGATTTGTATGACAGCCGCTTAACCTTTTTGACCCCGTCAGGTGAAAAAGCCGATCTGCGCTTACCGCAGCTAACATGGCTGAATAAAGATAACCGCCATCGGGCACAAGGCAGCGTCAACCTCTCTTCGATCAATGGGCAGGAAGGGATTGTTCAGGTGAAGTTTGACCTGAAAGATATCAACGGAATGCTGGATAATGGCACGGTTTATTTGCAGGCTGATGATATCGATATGCGGCTCTGGTTAAGTCGTTGGTTAAAGGACAACACCGGATTAGATCATGCCCATTTCAGTTTAGCCAGTTGGATTACCTTGAAAGAAGGGCGAATTGATAGCGGACGTTTGCAGCTCAGGCACGGTAGCGCCAACTGGCACGTCGGGAGTGAAAAACATCAGCTTGCCGTGAGTGACTTCTTTGTGCAGATGCGCCGTCAGGATGAAGGGTGGTTGTTTGACGTGCCCAATCTGGCAAGCCTGAAAACGGACGATCAACCGTGGCCAGAGGGCCGGCTTTCGACCCTGTATGTCAAGCAGGCAAGCGAATATCAGGGTAAAGATCACTGGCGTATTCGTGCTGAAAATATCCGGCTTGAAGATTTGAATGGAATATTGCCGACCCTTTCTTTTGTGACACCGGCTTTTGTGACACCGGAAACTGTCAAGGATTGGCAGCACCGACAGCCGAAAGGCATGATTGACCACTTTGCCCTCGATATCACCCCCGCGCTTCCCGATGAGATGGGAATTCGCCTGAAATGGCGGGATGTAAGCTGGTTACACTGGAAAGAACTGCCATCGGTCAGCCATTTCAGTGGCATGCTAGAGGGTAATAAGCAGTGGGGAAATATCAATTTTGCATTGAAAAACAGCACCATTGACGGTGGCAATATGTTTCAGGCACCGCTGGACATTGCCAGCAGCGAAGGGCAGATTGCCTGGAAAAATGGTCAGAATGGCATGGAAGTGTGGGGGCAGGGGTTGGATTTGCAAGCCAAGTCGCTGTGGTTCAATGGGGATTTCCATTACCTGAAACCTCACAACCAACCGCCTGTTTTGGCCATGTTAGCCGGGATCCGGGCGGATGATCTGGGTGAGGCATGGCGCTATTTTCCCAAGCCACTGATGGGGGCATCGCTGACCGACTATTTGACGGCTTCCTTGATTAAGGGCAAAGTCGATAATGCTACCTTGGTTTTTCGCGGTGATCCCCATGACTTCCCGTTTAAACAGAACAATGGCCAGTTTCAGGTGCTTGTGCCCGTGCGTCAGGCAACCTTTCAATACCAACCGGATTGGCCGGCTCTGTTTGATTTGAATATCGATCTGAATTTCCAGAATAACGGCTTGTGGATGCTGGCACAGAAAGCGCATTTGGGAAAAGTAAAGGCGGCTCAAGTGTCGGCCGTGATCCCCGATTATGGCAAGCATAAGTTGTTTATTGATGCGGCATTATTTGGGGATGGGAAGAGTATTCATCATTATTTCAACCACACCCCGATGGCGGATACGATTGGTCGCGCATTAGATAATTTACAGCTTGATGGCAGGGTGGATGGCAAGCTCCACCTGAACATTCCCTTGCAGCACGGCGACGTTGCGGCGAGCGGGGAAGTGGTACTGAAAGATACGCATCTGTTCATTAAACCATTGAACAGCAAGATGGAACACCTTAATGGCAAATTTCGCTTTGATAATGGTCAGTTAAAAAGTGAGGCATTATCCGCTCATTGGCTGGGCAATCCCTTATCGCTGAAATTTTCTACCCAAGACTTGGCAAAGCAGTATCAGGTCGATGTGAAACTGGATGCACATTGGGCGGCAAAAGCATTACCGGAACTTCCTGTGGCGATCCGGAACCAGCTATCTGGAACGCTGAACTGGCAGGGTGACGTGAATATTATGCTACCTTCTGATCAGTTACCGGCCAATGAGTTACCAACAAAAAAAGACGTGCAATATCGTGTTGCCATTAATGCAGATTTATCACATTTGAGCAGTCAATTACCCGCATTGGACACAGAATCCCTGAGGAAATGGAATAAGATTAATCTCCATGCCGAAGGTGATATTCACCAACTCCGGATCAACGGATTAATGGGTAAGCGGTACGCGTTCAACACGCAGTGGAGGCTGGAAGATACGCACGCCAGATTGCAGCGGGGTATTTTTGATACCGATGGCAATGGGCTGCCTGCCCTGCCAAAAAAATCGTTGTTGGCACTCAACTTGCCTGCTATTGATGGTGAAAAATTATTGGCACTGCTCGCTCCCTTGCGTTGGAACTCATCGGAAGATAATGAGTTATTGTGGCCGAATGTATTTGAAATTTCATTGCCTTCATTGGATCTTGTTGGACAGCGTTGGAATCAACTCACATTCAATATTGTTCAACAAAATGGTGCAATAAAAGTGAGTGCAAAGGGGAAAGAGATTAATGGCAGCCTTTTGATTCAGGCGCATAAACCGATGCAGGCATCCATTCATTACCTTTATTATGATCCCTTATTTGCAACAAATTCGTCGATGGATGACAAAAAGCCAGCGTCAGATAAGGCTCCGGCATCGCATTATGCTTTGAACAGTTGGCCTGCATTAGAGGTCAAATGCGCCGAGTGCTGGGTTGCCGGATTAAAACTCGGCAAAATATCTGGATCGATCATGCCGGAAGGGGATTCTCTGGTCTTGACTCATGGGCAAATGGAGAACAGTGTTGGAAAGCTGACACTCTCTGGCCGTTGGTATGAAAGCAATACCAGAAAAAGCCATGCTGGAAAAAACCAGGCCGGAAACTATAGCTATATTAAAGGGCAGTTATCAGGAGAAAAATTCGACGATATGGCCGCTTATCTGGGCTTTATCGTGCCGATTGTTGATGCGCCTTTCAAATTTGATTTTAATTTGAATTGGCAAAATGTTCCGTGGCAGCCCGATCTTAAAACATTGAACGGAACGCTGACCGGAGACATGAAAAAAGGGGCCATCGCCAAACTGGGCGGTGGCAGAGCTGGGCAATTATTAAGGTTCATCAGTTTTGATGCGTTGTTGCGTAAATTACAGTTGGATTTCAGTGACACATTCAGTAATGATTTCAACTTTGATTCCATTCGTGGTGACGCAACGATAAAAAATGGCGTCATGTATACCGATAACTTTCTCATTGATGGGCTGGCGGCGGACATCAATGCAACAGGGAAGACAGATTTAGTTAAGCGCCAGATCAACATGGAACTGGTCATCACACCGGAAATTTCGACAACGGTGGGGGTCGCGGCGGCCTTTGCGGTCAATCCTGTGGCTGGTGCGGCAATTTTTGCCGCAACAAAAGCACTAAGGCCCTTATGGCACAAGATATCGGTGATTCGCTATCGGTTAACGGGCAGCCTCGAACAGCCTAAAATTGATGAAGTTTTACGTCAGCTTAAGGAGAATAAAGGGCCATGAGAAACGTCAATGTTGCACTTTTACAATTATGTAGTGGGACGAATGTTAAACACAATTTAGCGCAGATTGAGCAACAGATTAAGCAACTGCCAGAAAGCGTAAAACTGGTTCTGACCCCAGAAAATGCGCTGTTGTTTGCTGATGCTGACACCTACCGCACACATGCAGAAACGCAGGGCAGCGGGCCATTGCAACAGGCCGTGAGCGAGCTGGCACAACGTTACGGCGTTTGGCTGCTGATTGGCTCTATGCCGATGGTCAGCCGGGAAGATCCCTCTCGTATCACAAGCAGTAGCCTGTTGTTTGATGATCAAGGAGAAATTCAGGCCCGTTACGACAAAATCCACATGTTTGATGTCAATATCAACGATGAACACGGTGCCTATAATGAATCCACTATCTATCAGCGTGGGGAACATATCACCGTGGTTGATACGCCCGTTGGTCGCTTGGGGATGACTATCTGTTATGATCTGCGTTTTCCGGGACTCTTTCAGGCATTGCGTGAACAGGGTGCAGAGCTGATTTCCGTTCCTGCTGCTTTCACCCGCTTGACGGGTAAGGCGCACTGGGAGCCATTGCTGAGAGCCCGTGCCATCGAGAACCAATGTATTATTTTGGCACCGGCGCAGGTTGGTGTACACGGTACTCGCAGAACTTGGGGACACACCATGGCGGTGAGTGGTTGGGGAGAAATTATCAAGAAAAATTCTCTGACCGTCAGCGCATTGCAGCTTAATATCCGTCGGGAGAGTTTGACTCACATGCGTGAGCAGATAAAAGTGGTGAAACACAATCGCTTCCGTCCACAACTGACTTCTTTGATAAAAAAGAATACAAATTAAAGTAAAAGAGTAATCAATATGAGTTTAACTTATGTCAGTGAATGCTTGCTGGCTGCTAATAACTTGAATCATCAAGACTTATTTTCTGTACTGGGTCAATTGGCGGAACGTCGTCTGGACTACGCCGATCTCTATTTCCAATCCAGTTATCATGAAACATGGGTATTGGAAGACCGCATCATCAAAGATGGCTCCTATAATATCGATCAAGGTGTCGGTGTTCGTGCGGTCAGTGGAGAAAAAACGGGTTTTGCTTACGCAGATCAAATCACCTTGAATGCGTTACAGCAAAGCGCCCAAGCTGCGCGCAGCATTGTGCGGGAAGTGGGTAATGGCATTTCGCATACATTAGGTGCAGTGGCGTATAAGCCGCTTTATCCGACCGTTGATCCTTTGCAGAGCATGAGTCGGGAAGAAAAAATTGCGTTGTTGCATCGAGTGGATCAAATTGCACGAGCGGAAGATCCCCGCGTACAGGAAGTGAATGCCAGCCTGGCCGGTGTTTATGAACAAGTTCTGGTCGCGGCGACGGACGGTACATTGGCAGCGGACATCCGTCCATTGGTGCGCCTTTCTGTCAGTGTATTAGTGGAAGAAGGGGGTAAGCGTGAGCGTGGCGGCAGTGGCGGCGGTGCCCGTCATGGTTACGAATATTTCCTGCGTACCGAAGGGGGGCAGGTTCTGGCAGAGCAGTTTGCGCGTGAAGCGGTACGCATGGCACTGATCAACTTGTCGGCTGTTGCCGCACCGGCGGGCACAATGCCGGTGGTATTGGGTGCCGGATGGCCGGGCGTGCTGCTGCATGAAGCGGTCGGGCACGGTCTGGAAGGCGACTTTAACCGCCGTGGCACCTCTGTTTTCTCTGGTCAGATTGGGCAAAAAGTGGCGTCAGAACTGTGTACTGTGGTCGATGACGGCACAATTGAAGGGCGCCGTGGTTCACTGGCTGTCGATGATGAAGGTGTGCCGGGGCAATACAACGTACTGATTGAAAATGGCATTTTGAAAGGCTATATGCAGGATAAACTCAATGCCCGCCTGATGGGTGTAGCGCCGACCGGTAACGGCCGCCGTGAATCCTATGCCCACCTGCCGATGCCACGGATGACCAATACCTACATGCTGGCAGGGAATTCCACGCCAGAAGAGATTATCGCCAGCGTGGATCGTGGGCTGTATGCCCCGAATTTCGGGGGTGGTCAGGTGGATATCACCTCGGGTAAATTTGTTTTCTCAACATCCGAAGCCTATCTGATTGAAAACGGCAAAATCACCAAGCCCGTGAAAGGGGCGACCTTGATTGGCTCTGGTATTGAAGCCATGCAGCAAATTTCCATGGTTGGCAATGATCTGGCGCTTGATAAAGGGGTCGGTGTCTGCGGCAAGGAAGGCCAAAGCGTACCAGTGGGTGTGGGGCAACCGACCCTGAAACTGGATAACCTGACCGTTGGCGGAACCGCCTGATCGTGTCTTGAGCGCAAATAGCATGAATAAGGTCATCATGAAAAAGAGCATCCTGGCGGCGGTATTATTGGTTCTGGCTGTCATGTTTATCGTCTTTGCCAACCGATCTGGGCCAATTCGCGCGGATACAGCAGGGCAAAGCCTCATTGCTTCAGAAAAGCCGATTGATGTTCTGACCGAACAGCGCCGTGTTGTGGACTACCTGCGCCAGCATCACACGTTGCCGGACTATTACATGACGAAAAAGCAGGCCCGTCGCCTTGGTTGGCATGCGCGTGAAGGTAACTTATGTGAAGTGTTACCGGGCAAGGCCATTGGCGGTGATCGATTTTCCAACCGTGAAAATAGATTACCAACAAAACCTGATCGCCACTGGTTTGAAGCGGACGTGAATTATCGGTGTGGGCACCGGGGAAGTGACAGATTGCTCTATTCTAATGATGGCCTTATTTATTTAACGGTTGATCACTACAACAGTTTTACCCGACTGGAGTAATGACATGAAAAAGGTGGAATTCGATTTTAACCAACTGCCTGATTTGAGCGATTTTTATCGTGAATTCCAAGCGCGCTTCGGGCTTGGGGATAATTTTGGTGCCAATCTGGATGCCCTGTGGGATGCAGTGACGGGGTATATTCAATTACCTGTTGAGATTGATTTTATCCACTTTACGCCGCAAAAACGAACGCATTTTGCGGCGTTAGTATTACTGTTTGAAGAAGCGGAAGAAGAGCTGGAAGGGAAATTGCGGTTTAATATGATGGGTTGAGTTTTCTTTTTTGTCTTGGCTCCATTACCGGCTGGGGTTTTCACCATTATCTTGATGCCGGCCAGACAAAAGAAATTTCTTCCTATATCAACATCATCACCGACATATTCCTGCGCCTGATAAAAATGATCATCGCACCTCTCGTCTTTGCCACGATTGTCACTGGCTTCATGTCAATCGGTGGATCATCGTCCGTAGGACGCATCTTCCAGCCGATATAATGGTTTTCCATCAACTTTACAGCCAGAGACAAGATATAACTTGGCATCCAACACTTTATGATGAAGAAACGGTGATGTCATCAGATCTTCATTAAAAAAAGACAGAATAAAATCACTTTTTCCACTTTTAAGATTATTGACGGCTTCATCGGCATTAATGGATTCGAGTTACGATTAAATATTTCAAATACAGGCAATTACACAAATTCAGGTACAGGGGCTATACGGGGCGCACATTGCACTTATTGTGTTAATCCAGCCTTTTCAGGATGCTTTTTTCTGCTGCAATAACCATTTATCCAGTTCATTTGCGAACCGTTGGCGATCACGTTGGTTTAACGTAGCAGGCCCTCCCGTTTGGATCCCGCTCGCTCGCATCGTATCCATAAAATCACGCATAGTCAGGCGTTCACGTATTGTCGCTTCACTATAACGTTCACCGCGCGGATTGAGTGCTACTGCACCTTTCTCGATGACTTCAGCAGCAAGAGGAATATCAGCCGTAATCACTAAATCCCCTACCTCTGAGCGACGTACAATTTCATTGTCAGCGACATCAAACCCAGCAGAAACTTGTAACGTACGTAAAAAAGCGGATGCAGGTACATTTAATCGCTGATTTGCCACGAATGTTACCTGTATTTTTTCACGTTCTGCTGCACGATATAATACTTCTTTTATCACCTTAGGACATGCGTCAGCATCTACCCATATAGGCATAACAGATTCCTCTTAATTCCATATCTTCAACTATGATCATAAATGGTTTGAAGTATGCGCGATTAGACAGGACGGTTTGGCAACTTTCAGTCGTCAGTCCTGACTGCGCTAACCCACCAACTTTAATTAAGCCACCCAACCGATGGCCTAACCCACAAACTCAGTACAATTGCCTTTTACACGATCTTAACTGCTGTTCCCGAGACGGCGACCATCAGCATACCGCCGTTTTTGCCGACGGTTTCATAGTCAATATCAATGCCGACAACCGCATTGGCACCTAAAGCCTGGGCTTGTGCATTCATTTCTGCAAAGGCAATTTCCCGTGCATTTTTCAATTCTTTTTCATAAGCGCCAGAACGTCCGCCGACGATATCCCTGACTCCAGCAAAAAAATCCTTCACAATATTTACACCAAGAATCGTTTCCCCTGTGACGACACCCAGATAATCTGTGATGGTATGGCCTTCTAATGTGGGGGTTGTTGCATTTTTCATAATCGATCTCCGTTTGGAAAAAACATAATGCCAATTTATCTGTATCTTCTGACAGGGTGATCGTGATCTTAATTATTTTTATTTCAGTAAGATAGGATAATGATAAAAATGAACGTCCGGGTCTGTTGGATGTACCGGCAAGCAGGGTGTTGATGGTGATGGCGTTTGCCTTGGGTGTCTGTCTGAATTTATTGAAAGGCAACCCTATTTTCTGGTTGGAAAATTATCAACAAGAAATAGTTACAAGATGGTATGATTACAATAAAAATGGTTCCACCTGTTACCATTTGTGAAATGGTAATAAAAAATGGCATATTGTCATTGTTTCAGCTTTCAATTTGGCCTTACTGCGTTTATGATGCGCGCTTCGTAATTTCAACCGGCGCCACTGGCTTTGAGCTTTAGCGGAGAAATGATGCCTCCTGCTAGCTGACACAGTCTTTTCCCGTGGCGGTTCTATCTGCATTATTCCAAGGGATAGATGATAGCATAAATGACTGAGAATACCTCTCTGACACCACTTGTTGAACTGAAAGCCCTGAGTAAGGGTTTCGACGGTAAACACGTTATTTCACAGCTCGATCTGACCATCAATGATGGCGAGTTCCTGACCATTCTTGGGCCATCCGGTTGTGGCAAAACCACAGTACTTCGTCTGATTGCCGGACTGGAAGATGCGGATTGCGGCAAAATTTTACTGGAAGGGCAGGATATTACCGATATTCCCGCCGAGCACCGTCACGTTAATACGGTTTTCCAAAGTTATGCCCTGTTCCCCCACATGACCGTATTTGAAAATGTCGCTTTTGGGCTTCGAATGCAGAAAACACCGGAAAAAGAGATCGCCCCGCGTGTTGAGGAAGCATTGCGCATGGTTCAGCTCGGTGAGTTTGCTCAGCGTAAGCCAGCCCAGCTTTCCGGCGGTCAACAGCAGCGTGTGGCGATTGCCCGTGCCGTTGTGAATAAACCAAAGGTTCTGCTGCTGGATGAATCGTTGTCCGCGCTCGATTACAAGTTGCGCAAGCAGATGCAAAATGAGTTGAAGGCGCTCCAGCGTAAGCTCGGCATTACCTTTATCTTCGTCACGCATGATCAGGAAGAGGCGCTGGTGATGTCAGACCGCATTGTGGTGATGCGTGACGGGCGGATTGAGCAAGATGGCTCTCCGCGTGAGATTTATGAAGAGCCGAAAAACCTGTTTGTTGCCCGCTTTATCGGTGAAATCAATATTTTTGATGCCGAAGTGCTGCATCGCATTGATGAGCAGCGGATACGCGCCAATGTCGAAGGCCACGAGTGCGATATTTTCACGTCGCTGCCCGTGGCGGTTGGGCAAACGCTGAAAGTGTTGCTGCGCCCGGAAGATCTGCGGGTAGAAGAGATCAATAACGGTGAGCAGGTATCGGGTCTGATTGGTTATGTGCGTGAGCGCAACTACAAGGGCATGACGCTGGATTCCGTGGTCGAAATGGAAAATGGCAAGATGGTCATGGTGAGTGAATTTTTCAACGAAGATGATCCTGATGTTGACCATTCCCTCAACCAAAAGATTGCCGTGACTTGGGTGGAAAGCTGGGAGGTTGTGCTGGTCGATGAAGAAGACGCGTAAGCTATTCCAGAATATTGTCATTACGGGCATTGTCGCCTGGCTGATGCTGTTTGTCTTTTTGCCGAATCTGATGATCATCGGAACCAGCTTCCTGACCCGCGATGATGCCAATTTAGTGCAGATGGTCTTCTCGCTGGATAACTATAGCCGATTGTTTGATCCGCTGTATGCCGAGGTGTTGCTGCATTCACTGAATATGGCGATTGTCGCGACGCTGTGCTGTCTGGTCATTGGTTATCCGTTTGCTTTTTTCCTGGCGCGTATGCCGGAGAAACTGCGCCCGCTGATGCTATTCTTGCTGATCGTACCGTTCTGGACGAACTCGTTAATCCGGATTTATGGCTTGAAGATGTTCCTCAGTACCCGTGGCTATATGAATGATTTTCTGCTGTGGGTGGGGATTATCGATAAGCCGTTGCGCATAATGTATACCCCCGAAGCCGTTGTGCTGGGGCTGGTTTACATCCTGCTGCCGTTTATGGTGATGCCACTCTATTCCAGCATTGAGAAGCTGGATAAATCCTGTCTGGAAGCCGCACGCGATCTGGGCGCGGGGAAATTGCAGACTTTTATCCGTATCATTGTGCCACTCACCATGCCGGGCATTATCGCCGGTTGTTTGCTGGTATTGTTGCCGGCAATGGGGCTGTTCTATGTGGCTGACCTGATGGGCGGCGCGAAGAATCTGCTGATCGGTAACGTGATCAAGAGCCAATTCCTTAATATCCGCGACTGGCCGTTTGGGGCGGCGACCAGCATCTGTCTGACGCTGGTGATGGGGCTTATGTTATTGGTCTATTATCGTGCGGCTAAGTTGCTGAACAAGAAGGTGGAACTGGAATGATCGGACGCCTGTTGCGCGGTGGTTTTATGACCATCGTTTATGCTTACCTGTATATCCCGATTATTATCCTGCTGGTAAGCTCGTTTAACCAATCACGCTTTGGCATTCGCTGGCAGGGTTTTACCACCGAATGGTATAGCCTGCTGTTTTCCAATGACAGCCTGCTTCAAGCGGCAGGCCACTCTCTGACGATGGCGATCGCATCCGCCACCTTCGCTACCCTGATTGGCTCCCTGACCGCAGTCGCGTTGTATCGTTACTCGTTCCGGGGCAAAAAGTTTGTTGGCGGTATGCTGTTTGTCGTGATGATGTCGCCGGATATCGTGATGGCGATTTCCTTGCTGGTGCTGTTTATGTTGCTCGGTATCTCATTGGGATTCTGGTCACTGCTGTTTTCGCATATCACCTTCTGCTTGCCGTTTGTCGTGATAACGGTTTACTCCCGCCTGAAAGACTTCGACGTTAAGATGCTGGAAGCAGCGCGTGATTTAGGCGCGGGGGAATTGACCATTCTGCGAAAAATCATCCTGCCGCTGGCGATGCCGGCAGTAATGGCGGGCTGGCTACTGAGTTTTACCCTGTCGATGGATGATGTGGTGGTTTCCTCATTTGTGACGGGGCCAAGCTATGAAATCTTGCCACTTAAGATTTATTCCATGGTCAAAGTGGGAATTTCGCCGGAAGTGAACGCATTGGCAACGATTTTGTTACTGATGTCGTTGGTTTTGGTGCTGATTAGCCAATTTGTGATGCGTGATCGCACGGGTAAGTCTTAATCTTCTTGTCAGCGTGGTTGCTTGACCACGCTTTTCTTTGTCAATAAGGGCTAATCTTTGGTTTGAAAAATTCTCTGAGTTTGGTAGCCAATTGTTTAGATACAAATTCCCCTTTAGCCGCTTTTACCGTTAATTCAACCAGTTCTGGGCGGTCATAAACTTCCACACCGTTACGTTTCAGGAATAACATGGTGGTGTTCAGGGCTGTTCGCTTGCTTCCATCTATAAAAATATGACCACGGGCAATGGCAAGCCAGTAGGTTGCGGCAAGTTCGTAGATATCAGTGATACCTTCATAATACTCTTGGTTCAACACTCGGCCGACAATTGCGTCTGCTCGACCAGGATCAGATATTCCGGGTACTCCTGCGTAACGGCGTAGGATATAGGTGTGAAGGGCAATCACTTCATCAGGAGTGACGTGTCGGATCATCTATCTGCCAATGCCTGATTCGATGTATCGAATAGGCCAACGATATCTGCAAATTCAGCATCTAATTTCGCTTTTTGGAGAGCGTCAAACTCTTTTTTACTGATGATCACCGCAGTTTCCCGACCGTAACGGGTAATTTCTACTGGATGACCAGCTACAGCTTGATCGATAACTGCTGCTAGGTTTTCGCGGGCGTGTGAAATGGTAAATGTATTCACGATGCTTCTCCCTTTTTTGCGTATATTATGTGCACAGTGATTGTATTGTACAATACAATCGTAAAAATCGTACAACTTATAAACCTACAACCTAACAAGTGGCTTTACCCTGCAAAATGCGGCTTTTATAATAGCCGTTTTTTGGGGGGTAGGTTCACGCGGAACCTATATTACGATACTAACGCACTAACTGCGTGGAAAAGATGACATGAAAAAGTGGTTTTATCTGCTTGCCGCCGGGATGATGGCATTAAGCATTGGTTCGGTGAATGCCGCTGACGATGGCAAGACGCTGTATTTCTACAACTGGACTGAATACGTTCCGCCTGGTTTGCTCAACCAGTTCACGAAAGAAACCGGGATTAAGGTGATTTATTCCACCTATGAATCCAATGAGAGCATGTACACCAAGCTGAAAACCTATAAAGACGACGCTTATGATTTAGTGGTTCCATCCACTTACTTTATCTCAAAAATGAGTAAAGAAGGGATGTTGCGAAAAATCGATACCCGCAAATTAAGCAACTTCCATAATCTTGATCCAAATTTGTTGCACAAGTCTTTTGATCCGAATAACGATTACTCTATCCCTTATATTTGGGGCGCCACCGCGATTGGCGTCAATGGCGATAATATTGATCCCAAAACGCTCTCCTCTTGGGCTGATCTTTGGAAGCCAGAATACAAAAGCAGTCTGGTGCTGACTGACGATGCGCGTGAAGTCTTCCAGATGGCGCTGCTGAAACTGGGATATTCCGGCAATACCACCGATCCGAAAGAGATTGAAGCCGCTTATCAGGAACTGAGAAAACTGATGCCAAATGTACTGGCATTTAACTCTGACAATCCGGCTAATCCCTTTATGGAAGGGGAAGCTGACATTGGCATGATGTGGAATGGCTCTGCTTATGTTGCGCGTCAGGCAGGCACACCGGTGGATATTATCTGGCCGAAAGAAGGCGGGATTTTCTGGATGGATAGTCTGGCTATTCCGGCGAATGCCAAAAATGTTGATGGCGCGATGAAGTTAATCGATTTCTTGTTGCGCCCGGAAATTGCGGCGCAGGTTGCCAAGAAAATTGGTTACCCAACCCCGAACATGGAAGCGAAAAAATTACTGCCAAAATCGATGACAGAAGATAAGTCTCTGTATCCCGATGAAGCGGTGATCCAGAAAGGCGAATGGCAAAGCGATGTCGGCAATGCCAATATCTTGTACGAAGAATATTTCCAAAAACTGAAAGCCGGCCAGTAACCCGACATTGAGTTTGAATAACAGGCGCTAAAAGAAGAATTTTAGCGCCTGTTATTGTCTAACATTATCATCTTTGACTATAATATCAGCGTTATTCCTCTGACCAACCTGACTAAGAAGGCATTTCCCGACGATGAACTAAGTCCTGCCAGAAAATGTATCCGGATACCCAAGGGTATTCTTTTTTCTGTTCCTGGCAGACAATAGTTCTCATCCGTTTCTCTCCTGAAAAGAGATCCCTGCATTGTCTGCCACCTGTATTCAGGAGGTACGCATGACAATAGCCTGTCATTTTTCACAACTGAGTATCGAATTTAATCAAAGGACTCTTTTTCCGTCCCTGAGCAGTACACTGTTTTGCCAACAAACCGCCCTGATCGGCAGTAACGGAAAAGGCAAATCAGTACTGCTACGGTTGCTGGCGCAGAGACTATTACCTTCCTCTGGGCATATCGTCTGGAATATGCCCTTTATCTATGTTGACCAACTGATCCGGCTGGCGGGAGAAACCCTTGCCGATGCCTTGGGTGTTACCGCGCTCTATCATGCTTTTCAGCGGGTAGAAGCCGGAACCGCGACAATGGATGACTTTGAAAGGCTTGAAGGGCAGTGGCAGCAACCGGCGATATGGCAGAGTCTGCTGGACTCCGCCCGTTTACCGGTATCAATGGAGACGCCGGTACAAAATCTCAGTGGCGGGCAACAAACCCGTCTTGCCCTATGCCGCGCTTTTCTACATAGCGACCACTTTCTCCTGCTGGATGAACCGGATAACCATCTCGACCATGAAGGACGGCTGTGGTTTACCGACAGGCTGGAACAACACAAAGCAGGTTCACTGGTGGTCACCCATAACCGTGCCCTGCTTGCTCATATGCAGGCGATTTTTGAGTTAACCGACAAGGGACTCTGCGAATATGGCGGCAACTATGCCCTTTATGCAGAGCAGAAGGCTGCCGCCATCGCATCACTCGACGCGGCTTCTGAGCGTCTGGATTCCCGTATCCGCAACGAAAAGCGTCAACAACAGGCCAGCCTCCAGAAAGCCGCCCAACGGCGCAGACAAGGCGAAGTTATCCGTCGCGGTGGTTCTCAGTCACTCCTGTTACTCGATATGCAGAAAAACCGGGCAGAACAGCGGCAGTCTAATATTGCCCAACGTCATCAACGGGTGTTGGGAAACCTGCAAACACAATTTCAGGAGATTCATGAGAAAAAGGCCCATACGCGACAACAAAAAATGGTTCTGAACTACCAGCCGGACGGACAACAGGTAACCCTATTTGCCTCAACGCTCAGATTACCCTACGGCTATTCTGGGCCACTCTCATTCACGGCTTATAGCGGTGAACACTGGCACATCAAAGGCAGTAACGGCAGCGGAAAATCAACACTCTTGAAAGTGCTGAGTGGGGAACTTCTGCCAGTATCAGGAGAATATCGGATAACGGAGACTTTTTGTTATCTTGACCAGCACCTGAACCTGCTGGATAAAACCCTGCCAATTGCCGAAGCATTACATCACTACCAAGGTGAATTTTCTGTCGAACAATGGCGGACTCAGCTCGGTATGTTACGGATAAGGGGGGATAAATCGCTCCAGCCTTTAAACCAGCTCAGTGGGGGAGAACAATTGAAAGCCACGCTGCTGGCCCTGACACACAGCCCCTCACCGCCGGCTGTGCTCTTGCTGGATGAACCGGATAACCACCTTGATCTGGATTCAAAGCAGTTATTAGAGGCGCTACTTTGTGAATATCAGGGAACATTACTGCTGGTTTCCCATGATGAGGTCTTCGTTGAAAACTGTGGTATCACCCATGAATTGAATCTTTCTGATTGAGATAAAACTAAACTGTTTTGTCAATTATTGCTTAAATACCTGGCTGCGATGCCAGGTAATAAAACTTTCCAAAGGATAATAGTCTCTGTTTTGAGGAAGTAATATCGGCTGTTTTGCAAAATTCCAAAAAAGTTGCTTCACCATCGAACCGCCATTAATACTTTCTGAAACCAGTAACTTCATGTGATCGTCAATACTGATTGAACCCATATCGAATGCCGAATGGTGCAATGAACAGAGGGCAAGCCCATTGTTGACAGTACAGGGGCCGCCGTATTGTTTCCATTTAATGTGCGCCGCTTCCAGACCAACGGGAGTACTGTCGTGTCGCAGATTGTAGCCACATATTGCACATTCGTAGTTATAGGCGCGCAGTATTTGCTGACGAAAATGGGGATCACGCTTTTTGCGGATATCACTTAAAGAGAAATTCAATTGATTGGCGAGCAGCTCCTGTATGCTGTCAGGAAAGTGTTCACTCAGGATTTGTTGTGCCAGTTTATCAATGACTGCAGGCTTTTTGCGTAATAACTGATAACTTTGTTGGTCGAAACCTCCTTTGACACCGAACTTAATCAATTCACGTTTTGGCGGTTCCTTGCTGCCTTTTTGTGGCGTACAGCGTTCGCTATTCTGTAATTCCCAAAACCCGTCGCCGCGTAAGCGCCAGAAGGGTAAGGAGGGATAGTGACTTTTGCGTCTTGGGCCAAAGTTATTGAGTAACGCCAGTAATGGCTGGTGGATCTCCTCACCATAATCAAACAGTCGTTCATGGCTTTTCTGATATTGAGAGAGTACATACAGTAACAATAATGGCTTATGTGGTGCACGTTGATCACCTTTGCGCCATATAGAAAGGTTTGAGATAGCGACTTGGAGTGCTTTGATGGTAGGCATGTAAGTTGTTTGATTAATGGGTAATGGTATTGCGATCATGCTCGCAAAAGTGGCAGGGGGCAAGTGGTGGGTTGTATGAAATGGAAGAGGCGATAACCGAATTATGAGATTGGAAAAATTAGGTATTTTTGTACAGTTCTTTAGCTATAAAATAAGCGCTAGAGCTAAATCTAAGATTTCTATTTTAATAAATATTAAAATTGCCTGATATATCTAACATGGGCCCACCGTTATAGATAAAGTCTGTTGCAATTTCCAGTAATTTTTCTTCACCCAATCGACTACGCCCGCGTATGGCACATTCCCATATAACTAAAACGCGCCACCGTAATTCTCTGAGTTTATCTTGGGCTGATAAGTCGCGGTAACAATTAGTTTCAAGCTTTTTATGCCACCAAGAGGTTCGAGTGGCTGGCCAATGAAAGAAGGGACAGAGGTGCATATGCCAGAAACAGCCATGAATGAAAATTACGCAACGATATTTCGGTAATACAATATCTGGGCATCCTGGTAAGCTCTTAACATGCACACGATATCGAAATCCTTTCTTATGGAGGCGTTTTCTAACCCATAATTCAGGGATAGTATTCTTGGATGGTATGGAAGCCATGAGTCTTCTGCGTACGCTTTCATTGTGCAAGGTATTCATAATACAATCCATTATTATCGAGAATATCGGCTTGTGAAGGTTAAATTTTAATTAATATAATTGTTTTTTTCATTAAAGTTGAATGTTAGAGATAGAATAGGATTTTTTCATAGGGATATAAGCGCATATGAATATGGTGTTTACAGTATGCCCCTGTATTGAAAAGAATAGTATAAGAAATGATTTCTTTATGTAACTTATTGTTAAATAATAAGGTTGTGATAGATTATTCCATTAAGGAAATATATGATAATAGAATTGAATTGGAAAATCAACCCAACCCAATCCTATCCAGGGCGAGAGCATGAAAGCCTGTTTTTTGAACGATCCGTGCAAATAAAACACTGATTGATACTTTAACAAGACCGAATTGAGTGATATTCGCCCTATAATTGACTGTGTTGCATACAAATTAAGGTCGAAAAACGTTCGTGCTCTCGCCCTGCAATCCTATCTAATTGGAAAAATAACTGATGTTTATACCAAAACATGTCAGATTGATTATGTATTCAATTACATTTTATTCTTCATTTTCTGTTAATGCCAATAAATCAATGATAACCTTTCCTAAAGCTTCACCTAATAATGGGGGAACCGCATTACCTACTTGGGTATATTGAGGAACTTCAAATTTTCTCATCTGTCCTCCTGTTGTAATTTTTGAACGGAATACGAAATCATCTGGAAAAGATTGTATTCTAGCCATTTCCCTGACAGTAAGAACTCTTAATTCATTTTTATCATAATGACAAGCATCATCAGGAATCGATAAGGCTGCAAATGCAGGTAAATTTGCAACCAGTGCCCTTTGGGTTTGTTTTCTGGTTGGGTGTTTTTTTAAGTAATCAATAAAATCTGATTTATTATGAATATATCCCATTTCTTCATTATCTTGTAGATATTCATATTCTTTGAGTTTATTCCAGATATTATCTTCTAATTGGCAATTGGCACCTTTTAGTATTGAAAAAACAGCTTTATTTGTGGACTTGTCATTTATATCTTGAAGAATTTGATATAATCTAAAACGGCATCTAACCAATAAGCTATTTTTGCGTTGTTCATGGTTGTGCATTTCTTCCCTATTTTTTAATAAAGATGAGAAATTGTTATTCAATTTATTTATAAACAAAGAGTTACCTGATGGATTGTTGGTTTTTAAATCATCTATTGCTTCTTTTACAGTAACTTCTTTTTTATCAATAAGGTGATGCAAAAAGGAATTTTTAAATAAAATAAAATCATTCGGCTTCATTGCGTCAAAATATTTTAAAGTTCCAAAGTTGGCTTTTTTGGGTGTGTTTTTTACCAGTTGATAAAAATTTCTTGAATTATTTAATAGTTCATATTCTGGACTTTCATGACTTATTTTTTTTAATAATCTATCAAAAATATCTTGGCGTATAGCAATCATAATAAAACGTGGTCGATTTTGGGCAACTCCAGCTAACCTTGCATTTATATGTAAACATAAAGGAATATAGTTTTTGGTGGCAAAAGTTTTAGCTATTTCAAACCATGCATGATAATGTGTACCATCCTTATCTTTAAATGCCCGTAATATACCCGTTACATTCTCCAATAAAGCAATTTTGGGTTGAACCATGGCGATAAAATTGGCGAATTCCCAGGGTAAGGTATTTTTTTCATTATTTTTTTCTCGTAATCCTGCCATGCTGAAACTTTGACAAGGTGGTCCTCCAGAGACAAGATCGACTCCACCGTCATTGAAACCAGATCTTATAAGATCAAGTAATACCTTGTTTTTACTAAGTAAGGTATTTAACTGAATAATGTTTCCAACTACTAAGCTTTTTTTTAGTTTTAGGAAGTCATCTTTTATATCTGTATTTTCAATAGACCAATCGGGAAAATTAAAAGGATTTTCTCGCAAGCGTTGCTTAAGATTTTTGAATCTGCTACTGATCCAAAAGGTATTTTTAGGCTTTTCTTCATTACTAGCTAATAGTTCAAGATCTTCATCGAAAAAATTGTAGGAAAAAGTTTCTGCCGCCATGGGAGATAATTCATTTGCCAATAATAAATTAAATCCGGCCTTTTCTAATCCGAGAGATAAACCACCACAACCGGAAAACAATTCTATGTGATTAAAAGAGTTCGATTGTTTCAAGAGACACCTGCATATTATGTAATGTAACATTTAGTATTGATACTATTTTAGCTGAGGTGAAATCTATTGTCCAGGTTTGTATTAGAAGAATATTGACTTTTGCGAGTGGCATCGATAATCTTATTAATAGGCTAATGAGAGAAGCCTTCAGCCCATGCAAGTAAAGACCCTTCGAGTCCTCTCTGTAATGATCAGTTTCTTTTGCACTTTGGAACTTATTTATGGGCAGTAAGTTTGGTGCATGTATTACAGAAACTTTTTATTATGGAGAGGTACATACATGTCCAGACGACTTTTACCTTCGGGTTTACCACCAGTTACTGATGCTTTGCTTCTTAGATACAAACAGGAAGCTACCAAATTCAAAAAGCAAACCGGACTCAAACACAGTCAAGCCCTTGATTATATTGCTAACGCTTATTGTTTTCCTAATTGGAAGGCTGTTGTTAAAGCCCATGAACAAACTAAAGAGGCCGCTGTTTCTGTACCAAAACCTTCGTTAGATTTTATTAATGATGTTTGTCTTATGGAAGATGAAAAAAAAATGATTCAGTTGGAACGGCAGGTCGAGTTGGGTGATGATGTGAAGTTGAAAATAATAAAGAATAGGAAAGCACTTACTCAATTGGCGATTGAATATTCTATCTTTGAGCCAACTTTTACTGGATTGAACAAATTTATACTTGATGCTACGCAAGCGGTCAGGACTCATTTTGAATTAACAGGATTTCATTTTTATCGGGAACAAAGGCAAGGTGAAGATGGTAAAATTACCAAGGAGGCGTATTTTCTAACTCCTTCAAAAAAAATTAAATCTCGTATGAGCTTATATAGACCAAACACTAAAAAAGGTGATCCACGTATGTGGTTCCAACACCTTCCTTCTTTCGCCTGTCCTTGTCACCAAATTGCAATAATTATAAAAAATGACTCTGCTTTTTTGATTAACTTGTCCGTTATTGATATTGAAGAAATCATTAATTCACCAATGAATCCAATCAAGGAATTTATTGAATCTTGTAATGATAATTCAATAGCCAATGAACTAATAGAAAAACTAAAGTATTTGTCTCAATCACCAATCGAGGCAACACATGTAGGTGATACGGCCATTGGTATGTCTATTGAGCATGCCCTGGGAATTACTGCTAATTCAAGCAAGTTGCCAGATTATAAAGGAATAGAGTTAAAATCTGGTAGAGGCTTAAGGAATAGAACGACACTTTTTGCTCAAGTAGCGAATTGGTCCATTAGTCCTTTAAAGAAAAGTGCAGATATTCTTGATAAATATGGTTATCAAAGGGAGGAGGATTTTAAGCTTTATTGTACTGTAAGTACTAAAAAACCTAACAGCCAAGGATTGATTTTCAAATATGAGAAAGAAAAAGATGAATTACAAGAATGGTATGCCATTCAAGATAATGATACATGCAAATATATAGAGCATGTTGCAACATGGTCTGGAGACATGTTGAGGGAACGTTTAAAAGAAAAACATAATGAAACATTCTGGATTGAAGCAGACAGCGAATTTATCAATGGGAAAGAAAGATTCACCATAATATCTGTTACACACACGAAGACCCCTTTATTGAGTCAACTTTTACCTTTAATTGAAAGTGGTGTTGTTACAATGGATCATTTAATCAAGCGCAGCGGGAAGAATAAAAGAGTCAGCGAAAAAGGTCCGTTATTTAAAATTGACAAGAAAAATATTGAGCTATTGTTTCCTAACCCTGTTAAATATAAGTTAAAAAACTAAAATTCATATTTAAATGTTAATTATGTCATGGTCGGTCATTTAATGACCGATTTTAGGTTGTGATTACAATTTACTGATAATGCTGGATTTAACTAATAAGTAAAACACTCTTCCTGTATACAGGATAGGGCGAAATATCTCATTTTTGATATTTTTATATTGGGTTATAATTACTCTCTTTGTATTTAATAAACACCAAGAATAGATATAAAAAACCGCGAACTTAGGTAAAAATAACTTCATAAATATAGAATGGTATGCTTGCCAAAATAAAATAAAATATTTGTGTTATTATAAATATAAAAGGTAAAAAGAGAGGCAGTATTATTGTCTTCTTCAGGCTTCTATCCAATATAAAAAAGTAACTTATTATCGCAAATATTAAATATAAAAAGACAAATTGAACCGCCCGTAGCAAAATAAAAATCATCATTTGCCCTTAAGGTTTATTCAACACAATTACCCAGTAACACCCATAAACAGGACACTTATATAATAAAAAGCTATCAGAAAATAAAATGAAAATATTTCAGTCAATAGATATATTGTCAAAATGATGAGTGAGAATTTTATTGATTTCTTTTTATTTCTGCCTAAAATAAAAAATAATTTACTAATGCAAATAGCACGAAAAAAACAGAGAATTGAGTCACATGTAATACGAGTAATTTCATCGTATCCTCAAAAATTTTTAGAAATGATTATCAATATCTTTTATTTTTATTGTGTTGAACATAGATATATAGAGTTGTATTTATGAAATTGTGATGTATCTCACAAATAATCAATCATAATCCGAAGGTTGATTGTGCAATCGTCATTGCACAATCATGTTGTAACATGCTGTTTATCGACCTTATGGCGGGAGTATTAACGGCGGTTGTTGTCGCTATCTTGTGCCAGCTCATTTTACAGGCTATCCCAACGTGCCCTAATCGCCAGAAAAAGAATTGATATAATTCACTAATGAAATAAAAACTCAAAATGACTATTTATATTAATTAAATTGAGCTGATTTATTTGTCAATTAATATTGACCTTTGTTTTACATAGAAATAACAAACGCCATGATTAAATCTCATGACATGTTTGCCATATTAAAAAAATTTTATGATATTGAAATGATGACCTGAGAAAACTTATTATTTTTCATATATCTGGATTGAATATTTCAATTTAGTAATATGATGTATCATAAATATAGACTTCCTGTTTAACTGACTATCTGATAAATATTCATTTATTCTCATCCTTACTCAGAATCCACTTCATATTCTGACAATAAAATCAAACAAAAAATTAACACTTGGAAGTGATAAAAAAATGAAAAACTCACATGAATTGATCCCATTAAAGATCATTGCATCTGGTATTGCTTTACCAGAAAACAAAGTGTATTCATCCGATTTAGATTTGAAGTTAAATAAACCGCGTGGCTTTGTAGAAAAACATTCTGGAATAAAATATCGCTATCATTCGGATTATAAATCGTCTCAAGCGAAATTGGCCGCAGAGGCTTTGCATGATACGTTAAAAACGCATCAAATTTCGCCGGATTCAATTGACTTGCTGATTTCGGCTTCTGCAATCCCGATCCAAGCCTTACCTTATTCTGCCGCGCATATTTTAAAAGAGAGCCGGTTAAAAGCCGGGATCGCCTGTTTTGATATTAATGCAAGCTGCGTCAGTTTTATCTCTGCGTTGAGTGTTGCCGGTGGATTGTTGGCGACCAGACAGTATCGGCGTATTGCGATTGTCTCCGCAGAGATGGCCTCTCGTGGCATTGACTGGTCACATCAAGAATCTTCGCTGATTTTTGGTGATGGCGCGGCTTGTGTGATCGTCGAAAGAGGGGATGGGCAAAGTGGGATTGTGACCTACAAACATGAAACGTATCCGGAAGGCCTTGAATTATGTGAAATTCGGGCTGGCGGAACCCGCAAGAATCTGCGTACTAGCATGGAAGAGAGTGATTTCCTGTTCCAGATGCAGGGTAAGCCCCTGTTTAAACTGACAGCCTCATTGATTGAAGGTTTTACCGAGCGTGTACTGACGAGTGCCAATCTCAACATGTCTGATATTGATACTGTCGTACCGCATCAGGCGAGCCATTTGGGGCTGAAACATATTATCAAGCGATTGAATATCAGGGATGAAAACTTTGTGAATATCTATCGTTACCGCGGTAATCAGGTTTCGGCATCCATTCCAAGTGCGCTGCATGAAGCCATGATGACCGATCGCTATTACGGTCGTGATTATGTGATGTTACTTGGCACGGCGGCGGGTCTTTCATTAAGTGAGATGATTTTAAGGCCATGAAAATTCTTGTAACCGGCGCAACTAGTGGCTTAGGTCGTAATGCCGTTGATTACCTGTTATCGCAGGGTGAGGAAGTGGTGGCAACCGGGCGTGACCCTCAGGCGGGCGCGTTACTGGCTCAGATGGGCGCGGAGTTTCGCCGCGCGGAACTGGCGACGCTAACCGTGGAGGAAGCCGTCGAACTGATGTCAGATTGTGATGCCGTCTGGCATTGTGCCGCCAAATCTTCCCCTTGGGGTGATCCTGATGAGTTTGAGCGCATCAATCTGACGGCGACCTCGAGGTTGGCACAGGCGGCAGGCATCGGGAGTATCCGGCGATTTGTCCATATTTCTACCCCAGCGGTCTATTTTAATTTTTCACATCAACAACAGATTACCGAAGATCAGCGCAGCCAGCATTTTGCCAATGATTACGCCCGAACTAAGTTCTTGGCCGAAGCGTGCATAAGCCAACTGATTCACCGCTATCCTGACACCACTTACATTATCCTGCGTCCCCGTGGGTTATTTGGCCCGCATGACAGAGTGCTGTTGCCGCGCCTGCTGTCTCAGGTTAAAGCCAGCAAGGGCGTGATGGCCTTGCCGGCGGGGGGAAGAAATGTCTTGGATATCACTTACGTCATGAATGTCGTCCACGCGATGTCATTGGCGACTCAGTGCGAGGGATTGCAAAGCGGCGCGATATATAACATCACTAATCAACAGCCACAGCCATTGGCGAAAATCTTGGGGCAGTTATTTGACGAAATGCAGTTTGATTACCGGATCAAATCATTGCCTTATCCACTGCTGTATGGCGTTGCGGCAATACTGGAAGGCATTGCCCGGTTCACCCGAAAAGAGCCGTTGCTGACGCGTTACACTATCGGGGCGTCTTATTACTCCATGACGCTGGATAACTCAAAGGCGCGGGAAGAACTGGGATATTCGCCGATTTATAGCATGGAAGAAGGCATTCATTTGACGGCCAGTTGGCTGAAACAGACAGATCAACAGACGGGTTCACATGGTTAAGATGCGTGTTTTTGAGGCGGGATACTGCACTCATCCCGGTTGTATGGCACTGAAAGGTGCCAGCTTTCGCGTGTGTAAATTTCCCGCCCGTGCGTGGTTGCTGGAGTGTAATGATAAGCGCTGGCTACTGGATACCGGATATGCCAGCCATTTTTACGATCATACCCGCAGTGGGATCATCCGGTTATATCGCAAGGTCACGCCGGTCTACTTTGACACGAAAGATTCATTGGTGATGCAGCTAAAAGCGGAAGGCATTCAGGCGCGTGATATTGAGGGCATCATCATTTCTCACTTTCATGGCGATCATATTGCTGGATTGCGGGATTTTCCGCAGGCCAAATTTATCTGTTCGGGGGAAGGTTGGCAGCAAACCCGACACTTGCGTGGTATCGCTGCGTTGAAAAAAGCCTTTGTGCGGGGGCTGATCCCGGAAGATTTCGAATCCCGGGTTCATTTTTATGAAGGGTTTGAAACCAGCCCATTACCAGAGGAATTAGCCGTCTTGGGGGAAGGTTATGCTGTGCCCGGCAGCCGGAAACAGCTATTGATCGTTCCGCTGCCGGGTCATGCGGCAGGGCACCTTGGCCTGTGTGTATTGACGCAGCAGGGATGGGTATTGTTGGCGGGAGATGCCGCTTGGTCACCAACAAACTACCGTGAACTGCGTGGGCCTGCAATGTTGGCGAATATCATTATGGATGACAGCCGTGCCTATTACGACACCTTGCATAAGCTGCACCAAATTGACCAAAAGCAGATCCCTATCCAGTTATGCCATGAGGGAGATTTGCAATGATATTCAAAATATTTTGGTACTACTGGAAAGCCAAAAAACAGTGGCGATTTTCCAACCGTCGGCAGCTTGAACAACACCAATTAAGGGAATTAACCCAATTTAAGCATCAGGTTCTGGCGAAAAGCCCTTACTTTTCCGCATATCGTGATTTACCGTTGGCGGAATATCCGTTGATGAATAAAGCCATCATGATGGAAAATTTCGACCAGATGAACACCGCAGGTCTTAAGCGTGATGATCTTTTGGCTTGTGCACGGTTGAGCGAACAGTCACGGGATTTCAAGCCCACGGTCGGCAAATTCAGCGTTGGTATGTCATCGGGTACATCAGGGCAGCGCGGCATCTTCGTTATCAGCCCGAAAGAGCGGAGCATTTGGGCAGGGATCATGCTCGCCAAAATGCTGCCAAAGGGCTTATTGCACGGTGAGCGGGTTGCGCTGTTTTTGCGGGCGGGCAATAACCTCTACGATAGCGTGCAGAACCGTTGGATCGCTTTCCGTTTTTTTGATCTGTTCGCTGACTTTAATCAGCAAGTGCAGGCGTTGGCAGAATATCAACCCACGATTATTGTGGCACCGGCTCAAGTATTGCGGGCGCTGGCCTTGAAGATCAAACAAGGTGAAGCCGCCGTGTCACCGGTGAAAGTGATCTCGGTGGCAGAAGTGCTGGAGCCGCAAGATCGCCAACTGTTGCAGAGCGTATTTCGGCAAGTGGGCGAAATTTATCAGGCAACGGAGGGTTTTCTGGCGTGTACCTGTCCGCATGGGACGCTGCATCTGAATGAAGAGTTTCTGCATATTGAGCCAAACTGGATTGATGAATCGCGCTTTAACCCGATTATTACCGATTTTACGCGGGAAACTCAGCCGATTGTGCGTTATCAGCTTGATGATATTTTGGTGGTGAAGAAAAAGCCGTGCGCTTGCGGCAACCCGGCACTGGCGATAGAGCGCATTGAAGGGCGCAGTGATGATCAGTTGATTTTGCCGGCGCATGACGGGGGCAATGTGGGTATTTTTGCTGATCCCTGTTCGCGGATTATTGCCAATACCTTGCCGCTCACGAGTGATTATCGGCTGACACAAACGGATTTATTACTGCATCTGGAAGGCGATTGCGATATAGCGATCCTCAAGCAGTGCCAGTCAGCGCTGACCGACTATTTCGCCAAACAAGGCGTTGATGTTGATAAAATTGAGTGGCAGTGCGTAGCGCAGATGATATCGCCGGATCTGTTTAATAAACGGCGCCGGATTATCCGGAAATCTGCAAACAGGTAATCTCCCGGCGGCTTAACAGCGGAGCAATATGGCTGAGTAAGCCCCGGAGATAGGCCAGACAATGTTGTTTCTACATAAAGCTGACCTTTTTATTGGCGGCTATCCGCTTCAGTCGTCTTGTTGCCCTTGCTCTTTAGTTTCTTGAATTTTCTCTTTATCTGTCATTTCCTGTTTCTTTTTCAGTTTCTGCCAGATGCGGCTTTCCTGCCCTCGCCACAGGCGTTGAATATTATCGTGATGACGTACAAGCACCAAGCATGACAGCATTGCGACGGGAAACGTGAATTCAGGTTTGAACCACCAGACATAGAAAGGAGCGATTAATGCACTGATGATGGCACCCAATGAAGAGTAGCCGCTTAACAGTACCGTGAGCAACCATGTACCGGCGATTAACCCCATCAGATCCCAACCGATGGCGGCAATGGCACCGAAAGCAGTTGCAACGCCCTTTCCTCCCTTGAAATGGAAGAAGATGGGGTAAATATGCCCCAGACAGGCAGTGATGGCGATAATGCCTAAATAAAATGGGGAGATGTTGAGTTTGTATGCCAGCCAAACCGGTATCATCCCTTTTAAAACATCACAAACCAGTACGGCCAATGCAGCCCACTTACCGCCGATGCGCAGTACATTCGTTGCCCCTGGGTTGCCGGAACCATGCTGGCGGGGATCGGGAAGTCCTGCCAAACGGCAGATCAATATCGCGCTGGATAGAGAGCCACATAAATACGCGAAGATGATCATGCCAAGCGCGATTGCACTCATAAGATATCTCCAATGAATAAGGGTCGTTTTCTTAAGTCTAACAATGGATAATACGCACATTTCGTCGGAAGTGGTATCTGGCGAACGGAAAAACGGGGAAAAGGTCGTGATGGATATCGTATTTATTGAAGAATTAACGGTGATTACCACTATTGGTGTTTATGACTGGGAACAGACAATTAAGCAAAAATTAGTGCTCGATATCGAAATGGGATGGGACAACAAACTGGCTTCCTCCAGCGATAATGTTGAGCACTGTCTGGATTATGCCAAGGTGAGTGACGCGATCATTCATCATCTGTCGAGCCAATGTTTTGCTCTGGTCGAACGGGTGGCAGAAGAAGTGGCCGGTATCTTGCTGAACCAATTTCATTCACCTTGGGTCAGGGTGAAAGTCAGGAAACCCGGTGCGGTCGCACAGGCAAAAAGCGTCGGCGTAGTGATTGAGCGGAGTGCAGGCTAATTGACTGCATCATCGGCTGGCGGCGTGAAAAAAGCGTCCCGATTTGATTAATCATTTGGGACGCTAAATCGATTGATAAAGTTAATCAATCGATTGTTGTTGCCAGCCTGCGATGGCAATGTGCCGTTGGCGTTCCAATTCTGTACGAATTTCCGCGCCCTGAAATCCACGGGCAATCACTGCTTGCACGCTGACTTGGCGGGCAACCACAAACACTTCACGTAAATAATCCGCTTGTGGGTAGGATGACGTTTCCTCTCCGGCGTATCCACGGTGGTCTGCTTCACTACAGATAATCAATTGTTCGATGCGTTGTGGCCTGCGCCAGACATCTACGGCATTAAACAAGGCCAACAGGGCTTCTGGCGACAATTGTTCGGCGGTATGTACCCAGTTGTGGTATTGCGTCACCATCGCGGCTAAGTCGCGTGCCGAATTGGGAATGCGCAGCCGTTCACACATCTGTTTCAGCGCGATCATTTCGACATGGCAACATAGTGAGGCGAAACGAATGTCGGTTTCTTCACTCAATTGGGTCGATATTTGCAAAACGTGCAGTGCATGAAGCCCGGCGTCATGTTCAAACAGATTATCAATTTCAGGAAAGAGTACCGCCAATGCCCCGCAGTCACGCAGAACCTGAAAGTAGACTTGGGGTGATGGTGAGGCGAGTGCCTTTTCAGTTTCCCGCCAAACGCGCTCAGGGGTCAATGAGGACAACTCACCACTTGCGACCATTTCTGCGATGAGTGTTTGTGTCTCTGGTGCAATGAAAAAGCCTAAATGGGCAAAGCGAGCAGCAAAACGCGCCAAGCGCAGCACTCGCAAGGGATCTTCGGCAAATGCAGGGGAGACATGGCGCAACAGGCGATTGTTGAGATCATTGGCACCCTGATAAGGGTCGATGAATTCACCGTCAGGCGTTTGTGCAATAGCGTTAATCGTTAAATCACGGCGCAGCAGATCGTCTTCCAGCGTCACATCAGGCGCGGCATAGCAGGTAAAACCGGTATATCCCTGACCGGATTTTCTTTCGGTGCGGGCCAGCGCATACTCTTCATGGGTCTTGGGATGCAGGAAAACAGGGAAATCCTTGCCAACCTGTTGATATCCCTGAGACAGTAACTCCGCTGGGGTGCTGCCAACGATAACCCAATCCCGTTCGGTGACGGGCAGACCCAATAATTGATCACGAACTGCGCCGCCAACTAAATAGACTTTCACGCTTATGTCCTTCCCTTCTTCCTGAAATCAGCTCATCCAACGATCTTTATTTTTACGGCGAGGAATAATGTGTGGCAAGATGAGCCCTAAAATCAGGCCAATCCCCGCAACCCCACCGCCATAAGTAAACCACTGCAAGATAATCTCTCTTTGTTTATCATCCAACTGCAAATTGGCCACTTCGACCTTTTTCTCAGCCACGGTTAATTTACTCTGGAGCTGGGCATTCTCTTTTTTCAGATCGTTAATGCTCTTATCGCTGGTTGCCACTCTTTTTTGTAACTCAGCGGTACGTTTATTCCATTGGGCGTCAATCGTGTCCAGTTGCTCAGTCAGCGTTTTTATTTTTTGTTCCATTGTGGGAAGGCGTTCACGCAGGCTGGGAATGGCGCTGAGTTCACTGGCGAGTATCCAGCTTGTGCGTCCTTTTTGGTCTTGAATTTGCAAGAAACCATTATCTGCTTTAGGGCTGATTAACGTGACCTCTTCACCGGCACTCAGTGAGCCAATGATCCGGTTTTTAATGTTCGGGCCGCTCCGGATGTAAGCAGATAGCTCATCGGAAACATAGTGTTTTTCTTCAGCGTGTGCAGATAATGGAAGTGTGAAACTCAATAACAAGATAAATAATCGATGTAGTTTTTGCATTCTGTGTTCAACTGTTCTTTAGTGTATGGATCAATCGAGTGTGGACTAATCGTAATTTAAACTACCTAAGGGATAGTAAAGAGTTAAGTTTATGGGTGCAATCAGTAAACCAGAATGAATGTGATATCAACAGATCGAATATAGGCCTTGTTGTGGTTTTTTTTATGAAGTGAATATGATGTTTGTTGAGATAACCCCCTATTGTGGTTTATTTTTCTCTCTTGTGCGATCCATTGAGGAATAAAGAATATGAGTTCTGTAGAAATCGAATTGAAACTGTCCGTGCAGCCGGATGCGATACCGACCGTTCGCCAGCAGTTATTTCAGCTTCCTCATGATTACACTTCACCACAGCACCTGACGAATATCTATTTTGAGACGCCAGATAACCAATTGCGGCGTTGGGATATGGGGCTGCGTATCCGTGGTTGCAACGGGCACTATGAGATGACCATCAAAACCGCAGGTAAGGTGGTGGGAGGATTACATCAACGCCCTGAATTCAACGTTCCTTTGCCGCAGCCTGAATTAGATTTAGTCCGGTTTCCCAATGCTATCTGGCCTGAAAATACCGACCTCGTACAGCTACAGACACAATTGGCCGGATTATTCAGCACCGATTTTAACCGTGAAAAATGGCTGATAACCTATGGAGAAAGCGAAATTGAAGTCGCGCTGGATCAGGGCACGATTTTTCCCGGCAATTTTTCCGGTAATTTTTCCGGGAATAAAGATTCAGGGCGTCAGACTTCGCCGATTTGTGAGTTTGAGCTGGAGCTAAAAAAAGGTAATGTGACCGATATCCTGTTGTTGGCGAACAGGCTGGCATCACAGAATGGCCTGCGTTTAGCCAATAAAAGCAAGGCGGCACGGGGATATGCGCTGGTTTATGGTTTATCACACCCTTCATTACCCAAAGTAGCTTTACCCAAAGTAGCTTTACCCAAAGTCCCGGATGAGTTGGATTGGCAACAACCATTGTCTGTGCTTCTGCCTGAAATCTTAGCGCAATGGCAGGAGCAGGAGGAAGGGTGGCTGGCAGGTTTACCAGAAGGTAAAACCGGATTGGCGCAGGTTTTTCAGTGGATAACCAGCCTGATTGAAAAACAGGCTGAACCTTTGCCGGTATTGGATTTACTGGCTGATTTATTGCCGGAATTAAAGGCCGCCTTATCCGTGAGTGGTTCAGGGGCTGAAAACTTGTCTTATAGCGCTTCTTGGTTGCAATGTAAGCTGGCGTTAATGCAGTGGCTGCTGGTTCAGTCCCGATAACCCTTTAGCTATCGAACATCTGTTAAAAAATCACTAAAAACGGTCATTAAGGAATCCCTGTCATGCTGCCACTTTCACCGCCCTTAACCCGACAATTACAGCATATCCTTGCCAATCTTCTGCCATTAGAGGAAACAATAACGCCTTTTTCACCTGATGAGCAGGCTGTACTGTCATTGAGTGAGTTTGTGGCAGAAAACGTGTTATCGCATCCTGCATGGTTAGAGGAGATTCGCCAGCATCCCCCTCAGGCACAGGAGTGGCAACATTATTCCGATTGGTTAAAACAAACGCTGCTGGCGGTGAACGATGAAGAGGATTTGATGCGGAGCTTACGCTTTTTCCGTCATCGGATGCTGGTCAGGATTGCATGGTCACAGGCATTGCAAGGCAGTACGACAGAACAGACATTGCAGCAATTAAGTGTGTTGGCGGGAACTCTGATTATCGCCGCCCGTGATTGGCTTTATCTGCGGTGTTGTCAGGATTGGGGGACACCGACAAACAGTGAAGGGGTGGCGCAACCGCTGTTGATTTTGGGCATGGGAAAATTGGGCGGTGGAGAGCTTAATTTTTCCTCTGATATTGACCTTATTTTTGCTTATCCGGAAAACGGTGTCACACAAGGCGGGCGCCGGGAAATGGATAATTCGCGGTTCTTTACGCGATTAGGGCAGAAGTTAATTAAGACACTGGATCAACAAACCGTAGACGGATTTGTTTATCGTGTTGATATGAGATTACGTCCATTTGGTGACAGTGGGCCTTTGGTGTTTAGTTTTCCGGCATTGGAAGATTATTATCAGGAACAAGGGCGTGACTGGGAACGTTATGCTTTGGTGAAAGCGCGCATTTTGGGCAATGATGAGCAGGCTTATTGTCAGGAATTGCGCCAGATGTTGCGGCCGTTTATTTTCCGTCGTTATATCGATTTCAGCGCCATTCAATCCTTGCGCAATATGAAGGGCATGATTGAGCGGGAAGTCCGTCGCCGGGGATTAAAAGAGAATATTAAGTTGGGGGCAGGCGGTATTCGGGAAATTGAGTTTATTACTCAGGTCTTCCAGCTTATCCGTGGGGGAAGGGAGCCAAGCCTGCAATCCCGTTCATTGTTGCCGACCTTGAAGGCCATCGGCGATTTGGCTTTATTGCCAACGGAACCCTTGCAGCAGTTGGAAGAAAGTTACCTGTTTTTACGTCGGCTGGAAAACCTGCTGCAATCTATTCGTGACCAACAAACGCAAACCTTACCGGATAACGAGCTGGATCGTGCCCGCCTCGCTTGGGGCATGAATTTTGCCGGTTGGGATGAGTTGATGGCCGCAACCGAACGCAGCATGAGTGCGGTACGAAGTATTTTCCGGCAGTTGATAGGCGATGAAACCGAGGAGAATAGCGAGGAGGCCAGCCATGTTCCGTTTAAGAGCTTGTGGCAGGAGGCTTTAAACACAGATGAACTCATCGTATTG
This sequence comes from Xenorhabdus sp. IM139775, assembly GCF_028598745.1. Taxonomy (GTDB): domain Bacteria; phylum Pseudomonadota; class Gammaproteobacteria; order Enterobacterales; family Enterobacteriaceae; genus Xenorhabdus. The sequence goes on along the minus strand of NZ_JAQRFK010000002.1, from coordinate 48,470 downwards.
ATTCCTCATCTTGATGATGAAAAAGCCCGGAAAATATTGGATATCATGGCGCTTTTCCGCCGGGACGTCAGTAAGCGCACCATTGGCCCACGGGGCAGGGATGTGCTTGACCAGTTAATGCCGCGTTTGTTGGCAAAAATTAGCGTGCGGAAAGAGGCGGATATTGTTCTGGAACGGATTATTCCCCTGTTGCTCAGTATCGTCAGCCGCACGACGTATCTGGAACTGATGCTGGAATCAGAACAGGTCATGATTCATGTAATCCGGCTCTGTGCCGCCTCTCCGATGATCGCCAGCCAGCTTGCCGGCCACCCTTTGTTGCTGGATGAGCTGCTTGATCCCAAATCGTTGTATCAACCGTTGCCGATAGACGCTTATCGCGATGAGCTTTATCAATATCTGCTGCGTATTCCTGAGGATGATGAAGAACAACTGCTGGAGGCGTTGCGCCAATTTAAGCAGGCACAACTGTTGCGGATTGCCGCAGAAGACATCGCCGGCGTTTTGCCGGTGATGAAAGTGAGTGATCACCTGACTTATCTGGCGGAGGCCATTATCGAAGCGGTTGTGCGGCTGGCGTGGAACCAGATGACAAAACGCTACGGTGCACCGGCTCACTTATCCCAACGGCAGGGATTGGGGTTTGCCATTATTGGTTATGGCAAATTAGGGGGCTGGGAACTCGGTTATGGCTCTGATTTGGATCTGGTGTTCCTGCTGGATTGTCCCATGGGGGTGATGACAGACGGTGCGCGTTCCATTGAGGCTCGCCAGTTTTATTTGCGCCTTGCCCAGCGCATCATTCATCTGTTAAGTACCCGAACAGCGTCGGGTGTCTTGTATGAGGTTGATGCGCGTTTGCGGCCATCCGGTGAAGCGGGCATGTTGGTCAGTACGCTTGAAGCCTTTGATGATTATCAAAAAAATGAAGCGTGGACTTGGGAACATCAGGCATTGATCCGGGCGCGCATGGTGTTTGGTGATCAGGAAATGCGCCATGATTTTGAACGCATCCGCCGTGAAACATTATGTCTTCCCCGCGATCCCAAGCTTTTGCGTCAACAGGTACGTGAGATGCGCCAGAAAATGTATCAGCACTTGGGGAGTCATCAACAAGATCAATTTGATATCAAAGCTGATCCGGGCGGGATCACGGATATTGAATTTATTGCCCAGTATCAGGTGCTGCGTTATGCACCAGAAAATGCCGGGCTGACCCGCTGGTCTGATAACGTGCGAATTTTCGAACTCATGGCGCAGCATAATATTATGGATGAGCAGGACGCGATGGCATTGACGCAGGCTTATATTACCCTGCGTGATGAATTGCACCGTTTAGCGTTGCAAACGTTATCCAGCCGGGTTGCGGCCGGGCATTTCCGCCAGCAACAAACATTGGTGCGTGATAGCTGGCAAAAGTGGTTAGAAAGCGACTTTAACGCATAAGTGATCTTAGTGTATCAATGATCGGGTACTGAGTTTGGTTATGGTAATATCCGCAACAATTTATTCTGATATTTGGAGCATGGGATGAAAGTAACCCTCCCTGATTTTCACCGCGCAGGTGTTTTAGTGGTTGGCGATGTTATGTTAGATCGCTATTGGTACGGCCCAACTAGCCGCATTTCGCCGGAAGCCCCGGTGCCTGTGGTTAAGGTAGAAACGATCGAAGAGCGTCCCGGCGGAGCCGCTAACGTCGCCATGAATATTGCTTCATTGGGCGCGAATTCCGGTTTGATCGGTTTGACCGGCATTGATGATGCTGCGCGGGCATTGAGTGACAAACTGAATAGTGTGAAAGTCCGCTGTGATTTTGTTTCTGTTCCAACCCATCCGACTATCACGAAACTGCGTGTCTTATCGCGCAATCAGCAATTGCTACGTTTGGACTTTGAAGAAGGCTTCCAGAATGTGGATGCCCAGCCGATGCTGGAAAAAATTCAGCAATCCCTGCCTCATATTGGCGCATTGGTGCTGTCGGATTACGCGAAGGGTGCACTGAGTCAGGTTCAGGCCATGATTCAGCTTGCCAATGAAGCCAATGTGCCGGTGCTTATCGATCCAAAAGGCAGTGATTTTAACCGTTATCGCGGTGCAACGTTGCTGACGCCAAATATGTCAGAGTTCGAAGCCGTTGTCGGGCACTGCAAGGATGATGATGATTTAGTGCACAAAGGCACAAAGCTGGTGCAGGATTTGCAACTGAAAGCGCTGTTGATCACCCGTTCTGAACGAGGCATGAGCTTATTGCGGGTTGACCAGCCGCCTCTGCATTTACCGACTCAGGCTCAGGAAGTTTTTGATGTCACGGGTGCAGGGGATACCGTGATAGGCGTATTGGCAGCAGCATTGGCTGCCGGCAAGCCGCTGAATGAAGCCTGTTACCTTGCCAATGCGGCCGCCGGTGTGGTGGTTGGCAAGCTGGGAACGTCCACGGTTTCGCCGGTTGAACTGGAAAATGCCGTGCGTGGGCGTGCAGAAACCGGATTTGGCGTAATGAGTGAAGCCAAACTGAAAGACGTCGTCGCACAGGCACGCCAGCGTGGTGAGCGTATTGTCATGACTAATGGCTGTTTTGACATCCTCCATGCGGGGCATGTTTCTTACCTGTCCAACGCACGTAAATTGGGTGATCGTTTGATCGTTGCCGTCAATAGTGATGCTTCCACCAAGCGCCTGAAAGGGGAAACCCGCCCGGTGAATCCGCTGGAACAGCGCATGATCGTATTATCGGCGCTGGAATCTGTGGATTGGGTGGTGGCATTTGAAGAAGATACACCACAGCGTTTAATCGCGGGTATCCTGCCGGATATTTTGGTCAAAGGTGGTGATTATAAGCCAGAAGCGATCGCCGGTAGCGAAGAAGTCTGGGCTGCGGGGGGAGAAGTTAAGGTTCTGAACTTCGAAGAGGGTATTTCAACCACGAATATCATCAAAACCATTCAGCACCAGTAACTTTGGCAGCATGTGCCGTTATGCTCTTTTTGGCAGCATAGCGGCATTTCCCTCACATCATGATTCTATTCAGCCTGCTGGGCTTTTTTGTCGGCTTCTGCGAGGCGGGCTTCCAACTCATTCAGCCGTTGTTCCATTGCCGCCAATTTTTCACGGGTGCGCAGCAGAACTTGGGTCTGAACATCAAATTCTTCGCGGTTAACCAGATCTAATTTGTTTAACTGGGATTGCAGGACGGTACGCAATTTCTTTTCCACATCATCACCAAATTCTTTGACCCCTTTCGGCATGGCGTTGTGGAGTTGGCGGGCAATTTGTTCAATTTTTTTTGGATCGAGCATGATGATCATCCTTTATATAACGTAATTGTTTGATAGCGCATGTTTGATAGCGTAATGACATGGACGCTATTTTAGTATCTCATGGCGAAAACATAAATGATCGCGCGCCAGCTTTCATATTTGATTTTGTTGATTGCTCCCGCTGTTTATTAACGCTATAGTGAAACCGTTTATCTCAGGGCAGGGTGAAAGTCCCTACCGGCGGTAACATAAAATATCGCATGATCATTTTATGCAGCCCGCGAGCGCTCTGTTTGTCATTATCCTTGAAGAGAAATCAGCAGGGATAAAACAGGGGTCAGCAGATCCAGTGTGATTCTGGAGCCGACGGTGATAGTCCGGATGGGAGAGAATAACAGCATCAATCGAGTGCCTGCACTCGTCTGTTGTTTTTGCTGCTGTATTTTTGCGCAGTACGAACTCCTCAAAATTGCCCTGATTCTGGTAACCCATACATTTAAAGAGGTTTATTTACCATGAATCAGACGCTACTTTCCTCATATGGAACGCCATTTGAACGTGTTGAACGCGCGCTTGCTGCTTTGCGTGCGGGTCAGGGCGTGATGGTATTGGATGACGAAAATCGTGAAAATGAAGGTGATATGATTTTCGCCGCCGAAACGATGACGGTGGAGCAAATGGCACTGACTATCCGTCATGGCAGCGGCATTGTTTGTCTTTGCCTGACCGAAGAGCGCCGTCAGCAGTTAACACTGCCGATGATGGTGGAAAACAATTCAAGCCAGTATCAAACTGCTTTCACTATCTCAATCGAAGCTGCGCAAGGCGTGACAACCGGGGTGTCTGCGGCAGATCGCATTACCACCATCCGGGCTGCCATTGCCGATGATGCTCAACCCAGCGATCTCAATCGGCCCGGACACGTTTTTCCGCTGCGTGCGCAATCAGGAGGGGTTTTGACTCGCCGTGGCCATACTGAGGCAACCATTGATTTGGTCAAAATGGCCGGTTTCAAGCCAGCCGGCGTGCTGTGTGAATTGACCAATGACGATGGTTCAATGGCTCGCGCCCCACAAGTGATTGAATTCGCGCAACAGCACGATATGCCGGTCGTCACGATTGAAGATTTGGTGGAATACCGCTTAAAAATGGCAAAAGCAGCTAGCTGATAGGCTTGCCCATTCGCTTTTACCGATTGAAATAGTTCACAACAATACCGTGAGACTTACGCATGTACTTTGAGAGGCTACAGCCCACACCCTGTGGCCTTTCAGTATTTATGAACCCCTCCATCATTTTTTGATTGACGATATTCAAGGAAGGAAGGTCTGGATCTTGTCATAATTCTTTTATCATAATCCACACTCCATTACTTGAAATGTTCAACTTGCTGTATAAGGGGCGAAAATGAGTCTCCTGAGAATGCCTGCTCTGTTCATTGGCCATGGCAGCCCAATGAATGCCATTGAAGATAACGGTTACTCACGTGCTTGGTTTGAACTGGGAGAGAAACTCCCCAGACCAAAGGCGATCCTTGTGATTTCTGCGCACTGGTACACAAATGGTACAGCCGTGACGACGATGGCCCAGCCCAGAACTATCCACGATTTTGGTCGTTTTCCCCAAGCGCTGCATGAAAAACAGTATCCAGCGAAAGGTTTTCCTGGGCTGGCGGTATTGGTACAGGATATTCTTGAACCGATAGCCGTCGAGACTGATTTTGACAAATGGGGATTGGATCATGGATCTTGGGGAATATTGGCAAAAATGTATCCTGATGCAGATATTCCCGTTGTCCAATTGAGCATGGATCGCAATCAATCTGCCGCTTTTCATTATGAAATAGGCAAAAAACTAGCTTTGCTGCGGGATGAGGGGGTTTTAATCATAGGCAGTGGCAATGTTGTCCATAATCTGCCGGCTGAAAAATTGGGGGCAGAACCGTTTCCTTGGGCACTCTCGTTTGAGCAGTTTGTGCGTGAAAGTTTAACCAGCCGGGAAAATCCTCATCCCCTGTTTAAGGCTTTGGACAGGGAAGATGGTCAATTGTCTAACCCAACGCCAGAACATTTTCTGCCATTACTGTATGTGATGGGAACCTGGAATAAAGAAGAGCCGATTTCAACACCGGTTGAGGGCATTGAGGACGGCTCCTTAAGTATGTTATCGATTCAGATTGGCTAACTGCATCAATCCAAAATAATATGCGGGTAGAAGCGTGACAAATCTTGAGTAATCAACTCACGGTCTTCACGAATACAGATACCCGCAGCTTGATCATCCACCAACCAACTACCGACCAGCGCATAGTTATTATCAAATTTCGGCAAGGCATGGTACTGCTGAACGATCATGCCTTCTTCCCCATAAGGGCCATCAGCACTGGCGACTTCGCGGCCGTTTTCAATAATGCGAATATTGGCACCTTCACGGGAGAACAGCGGCTTAAGGACATAGCTATTCATGTCTGAAGGCCGTTCATCCGCAAAATAGGCGGGCAGCAGGTTAGGATGATCCGGGAACATTTTCCACAGCATTGGCAGTAGCGCCTTGTTGGAGATAATGCTTTTCCAGGCGGGTTCCAGCCAACGGACACCGGCATCAGCCAGTTTGGTGGAGAACATCTCACGCAGCATAAACTCCCACGGATACAGTTTAAACAGATTGCTGATCACCTGATCCTGCAAATCAGTAAACTGCCCTTTCTCACCCAACCCGATATCCTCAATCAACATGAATTCTGTTGGAATACCGGCTTCCGCAGCACAATCCTGCAAATATTGGATTGTGCCACGATCTTCTTCACTATCCTGACAGCAGGCCATGTGCAGCAGGCCAAACCCATGACTTTCACGTAACTGAGCAAAACGCTCAATCAGCTTTTCTTGCAGGCTGTTGAACTGATCCGCATTGGCGGGCAGATGGCCTGCGTTGATCTGGTCTTCCAGCCAAATCCACTGAAAGAAAGCGGATTCATACAGTGACGTTGGCGTATCGGCGTTGTTTTCCAGCAACTTGGGAGGATTTTTGCCATCATAGGCTAAATCCAGACGGGAATAGAGTGAAGGTTGGCTGGTGACCCATGAAGAGCGGATAAACTCCCAACAGTGTTTGGGGATCTGGAATTTAGTCAGCAGTTCTTCACTATCGACCACTTTTTCCACGACCTGCAAACACATTTGGTGCAGTTCTGCCGTTGCCTCTTCAATTTCTTCAATCTGGTTCAGCGTGAACTGGTAATACGCCTCTTCACTCCAGTATGGCTGGTCGTACATGGTGTGAAAATTGAAACCAAACTCTGTTGCTTTTTCGCGCCAATCCGGGCGCTCGGTAATGCCAATGCGTTTCATCTTTAATTAACCACCCATTGAGCGGGAAGAACGGGAACTTGAGCTGGCAGATGAACGCTGCATGGCAGATTGTTTCGCCACGGATTCACCAAACCCACCCCGGGTAATTGTGCTTGTGGTGGCGGGTTTTGGCGCCATCGCCGTTTTGGGGACGGTCATGCTGCGACCCCCCGCAGTGGCGGGACCATAGCTTTTACCTGTTGCATCAACAAACTTGCCGTTAGCCGGGCTGGCGGCCGATTTTGATGTGAACAGCGGTTGTGAGGGGGCTGAGCTGCCGCCCATTAAGCGTCCCATCATATAACCTGCCATCAAAGGCATCCAGAAACTGCCGCTGCTGTTTTGGGCCTGAGCCTGACCGACGCCTGCCTGAGCTGGGGGTTGGGTACATTGTTGTTCACCGAATTCCGCCACACACTCTTCGCGAGTCGCATATTTCGGCGCGGTTTTTTCCGCTTCTTTCAGGGCGTTGTTGTAGGCGGTCTTGCATTGTTCGCTTTGAGAAGGATTCGCCTGAGAACACTCATCGGCATTGGTATAGAGTGATACCGTTTCATCGTTCTGTTCACAGGCCGAAAGCATGAAAACCGCACTGACAGCAACCGCTACAGGTGTCAGGCGATAGCTTCGCCACGTTTTACGGAAGGAGTCGCGGTTTATCTCTTTTGTCCGTTTCATTGTCATAGGGGGCATCCATCTTGAAGGTATCTGATTAAGATTAAGAGCATCTTCCCATTTATCATGCCCAATGGGAATGACACTCAGGATAGGCTAAAAAACAGCCCACACAATCGGCGGGCTGCTTTCTTTATTAGTATAGCGTTTTTAATATAACGTTTTTCGAACGAGAACGATAGGGCATTAAATCAGCGAATTGATGGCGTTTTCATCTCTTTAATAATGCTGCTGGCCGAGGTTGAGATCTGTGTGCCCAACATTTTGTTCAATGCGATCAAATCGTTTTCATTCAGTGTGCCACGGGCCTGCTGGATATTTAACTGGGACAGCAGGTAAGTATACCGTGCTTGAGATAAGTTTTGCTTGGCTTGATACAGCTTGGTTGTGGCTTCCAGCACATCAACGATAGTACGGGTTCCGACCTGATAACCGGCTTCCATTGAATCCAGTGAACTTTGCGCAGAGAGTACGGCCTGTTTGTTGGCATCAACACTACTGATAGCGGCAGAGATATCATTGGAATTGGAATGGACGTCTTGTATCACCTTACGATAGGTACTTTCCAGATCCTGACTGGCGCTGACGAAATTATATTTTGCCTGCTCGACCTGAGAGTAGGTGGCGCCACCATTAAACAGGGGCAAATCCAAGGATAATTTAACTGAATTATCTCCGGTGTATCCATCCTTTCGTTCAATGCCGCGTTGATGGCTGTTGATGATCCCCGTGCTTGCGGTTAAGCCAATCGTTGGCATATAGCCGGTCTGGGACTCTTTGATCTGCTCGCGCCTTAAATCCTGTGTTAAACGTGCTGACAGCAGGCTCAGGTTACGGGCTTCGGCCTCTTTCAGTGCGGTATCAGCCGATTCAGGTTGTTTGGTGCTGAACTGGCCAATATTCAAGGCTGCCAGTTGTGGATAGTAAACCCCTGTAATCTGACGCAGTTTTTCCAATGCGTTATCCAGTTTATTACGATCGGAAACTTCAGTGGCCAGAATGGAATCATATTGAGCACGGGCATTTTGGACGTCAGTAATGGCAACCAGACCCACATTAAAGCGTTGGGTGGTTTGATCCAATTGGCGGTACAGTGAGGTCTTTTGCGCTTCTGTATAGGTCAGGGTATCAATTTTACTCAGGACGTCAAAATAGGCTTGGGCGGCATCCAGTATTAATTTCTGTTGGGCGGTTTGGTAATTGATGTCTGCAATCCCTGCACTTTTCTCAGATTGGTTCAGTCGGTTCCATTTCGCCATATCAAAGATGGTTTGGGTCAACTGTAAGCCTGCATTTGTGCCATGAGATTCGCTATTTCTATTATCGCGAAAGCCTTTGCCATAACTAACGCCCGCACTCAGACCCAATTGGGGCAATAAAGTACTGCGCGCTTCATTAATCTTTTCAACCACGGAATTGCGATCAGCTTGTGCCTTAAGTAATTCGGGATTGGTTTCTTTCGCCTGCTGATAAATCTGGAGTAGGTCGGCTGCATGACTTGAAGTACTAAAACCTACCAGATTGATAGCGATAAAAAGAGAGAGCAATTTTTTCATTTGCGTTCCTTGTTGTGCAGCTATTTTGCTTACGGTTGCCTCTGCATAAAAACGAATACCACAGATTCTAGCAGAGAATGCCAGCAGGGTAGGGTGGCTGTTTGTGCCATATTGCCTCATTTTTCATCCTGTTTGTATCATCAAAAGGAATTTATTTAGATCAATGCGGAAAAATGCCTTTTAATAATAGGAAATTTTTAAAAATAATCTGGAGATTTTATGCCTAAGGATCTTGCTGTTCCATGTACTTTTACTCAACAAGATGTGGAAATTCTGTCCCGAAAAACACTTTATCGCGGTTTTTTCAAAATGACGGAATATCAATTCAGGCACCGTTTATTTCGGGGGGGCTGGAGCGAGGCCATTAAACGTGAAGTATTTGAACGGGGTCATGCCGGTGTCTTATTACCTTATGATCCGGTGCGTGATGAAGTTGTTTTGATTGAACAAATCCGTATTCCGGCCATTGAAACCAGCCAGACACCGTGGTTGCTGGAAGTGGTTGCCGGCATGATCGAAGAGGGTGAAAACGCTGAGCAGGTCGTCCGGCGCGAAGCCGTGGAAGAAGCTGGCATTGAAGTTAAGCGCTGTCAGCCGGCACTGAGTTACCTTTCCAGCCCCGGCGGGACAACTGAACGCATGCATGTTTTTGTCGGTGAAGTTGATGCGACGACGGCGTCAGGGGTACATGGGCTGGCAGGCGAACACGAAGATATTCGCGTTTTGGTTGTGAGCCGCGAACAGGCTTATCAATGGGTAGAAGCGGGAGTGATTGATAATGCAGCTTCCGTTATTGCAATACAGTGGCTGGCATTGCACCATGAAAAACTTAAGAAAGTGTGGTTAGGTCATCATGCCTAATTTACGCCGGAAAACGGGAAGTGTGCCCCAGCCAGCAGATCTTCTGCATCAAGACACGTTAAAATAATCCTTATGATCGACAGGAAAAGGAAACCTTTTGGAAAGCCTGCTTGAAGTCCCTGTGGCAGAGGGTGCCACAGCCAGAATACTGCAAATCACCGATACGCACCTTTTTGCCAATAAAGGCGATTCGTTACTGGGCGTCAATACTTATCGCAGTTATCATGCTGTATTGGACGTGATCTTAGAGCAAAACCTCGCGATTGATTTGATTGTGGCGACAGGTGACTTGGTACAAGATCAAACCATCAATGCCTACCAACATTTTGCTGAGGGCATTGCCCGTTTGGCTGCGCCTTGTGTCTGGCTGCCCGGCAATCATGATTATCAACCCGCAATGGTTGACACGTTGGCAGCAGCAGGCATTTCACCTTCCAAGCAGATATTCATCGGGCAGCACTGGCAGTTAATTATGCTGGACAGTCAGGTACAGGGCGTTCCCCATGGCGAATTGACGGATTATCAGTTGGAGTGGATGGAAAAATGCCTGGATGAGCATCGTGATCGCCATACGATCATCATGCTTCATCATCATCCACTGCCGTCCGGGTGCACATGGCTGGATCAGCACAGTTTGCGTAATGCCCCCGAATTATCAGAATGCTTGAAAGGCAAAACTCAGGTGAAATCCATACTGTGCGGGCACATCCATCAAGAAGTTGATGAAATGTGGAACGGCATTCGCGTGATGGCAACCCCATCAACCTGTGTGCAATTTAAGCCGCATTGTACTAATTTTATGCTTGATACAGTGGCTCCGGGGTGGCGTTATCTCGAACTGGCTGTGACTGGCAATCATCAAGACGCGAAATTGCAGACACAGGTTCACAGGCTAAAGAGTAACGAGTTTTGCCCGGATTTAGATTCGGACGGGTATTAATGTCAACGTTACTTTATTTACATGGTTTCAATAGCTCACCGCAATCAGCGAAAGCGAAAATGCTGAAAACGTGGCTGCACCAGCAGTATCCTGAAATTAACATGTTGGTGCCGCAATTACCCCCTTATCCTGAAGAGGCGGCCATCTTACTGGAAGAACAGGTGATGGGACATGCCGGTGAAAATATCGGGTTGGTGGGTTCTTCCCTCGGCGGTTATCTGGCTATCTGGCTTTCCCAATGCTTTAGTTTACCCGCAGTGGTTGTCAATCCAGCGGTGCGTCCTTTCGACTTGCTTCAGAATTATCTTGGGGAAAACGTGAATCCCTACACCAAAGAGCGCTATACTCTTGAACCAAGTCACATGCACGATCTCAAAGTAATGCACATTGACCCGCTGGAATCACCTGATCTTATCTGGTTATTGCAGCAAACCGGGGATGAAGTGCTCGATTACCGTCAAGCTATTGCTTACCTGATGCCGTGCCGGCAGACGGTTGAATCTGGTGGGAATCATGCTTTTGTTGGCTTCGAATATTATTTCCCTCAAATCATCGACTTCTTGGGGCTAACCAGTGGCAATAGTAAAAAAATTGCCAAAAATAGGTAAGCGACTGGTATTATCTACAGTATATCAATACTGATTGGCCCTCTAATAACGAAGCAACCGACAGAATTACAACATGACTCAATCTAGTTACAACGCAGAGGCCATTGAAGTCCTCAGTGGCCTGGAGCCAGTTCGTCGTCGTCCTGGGATGTACACGGATACAACCCGCCCGAACCATCTGGCACAGGAAGTGATCGATAACAGTGTGGACGAAGCCCTGGCTGGTCACGCGAAGCATATTGAAGTAATCCTCCACAGCGATCAGTCTCTGGAAGTGATAGATGATGGCCGTGGTATGCCGGTTGATATCCATCCTGAAGAAAAAGTTTCTGCTGTTGAATTGATTTTGACCCGCCTGCATGCGGGCGGAAAATTTTCCAATAAAAATTACCAATTTTCTGGTGGCCTGCATGGGGTGGGGATCTCCGTGGTCAACGCCCTGTCCAAGCGCGTGGAAGTGACCGTTCGTCGTCACAGTCAGGTACACCAGATCGCCTTTGAACATGGCGAAAAAGTGCAAGAACTGGAAGTCATCGGCAGTTGTGGAAAACGCAATACCGGAACGAGTGTCCATTTCTGGCCGGATGAAAGCTATTTCGATATTCCCCGTTTTTCGGTCACTCGCTTGGCGCATTTGCTGAAAGCCAAGGCAGTATTGTGTCCGGGCGTTGAAATTGTCTTTAAGGACAAACTGAATGCTACCGAGCAGAAATGGTGTTATGCCGACGGGCTGACAGATTATCTGCTGGAAGCCGTCAACGGGCTGGTCACACTGCCACAAGCCCCTTTTGTCGGTGCATTTAGCGGGGATACCGAAGCGGTCGATTGGGCACTGTTCTGGCTGCCGGAAGGCGGAGAATTATTGGCGGAAAGTTACGTTAACCTGATCCCAACGGTACAAGGCGGAACTCATGTTAACGGCTTGCGCCAAGGTTTGCTGGATGCCATGCGTGAATTCTGCGAATTCCGCAATATATTGCCGCGTGGGGTGAAACTCTCCGCCGATGATATCTGGGATCGCTGTGCGTATGTGTTATCCCTCAAAATGCAAGATCCGCAATTTGCCGGCCAAACCAAAGAACGGCTCTCATCTCGCCAGTCGGCAGCTTTCGTTTCCGGCGTGGTGAAAGATGCTTTCAGCTTATGGCTGAACCAGCACATTCAGGATGCGGAGCAACTCGCTGAAATGGCGATCGCCAGTGCGCAGCGCAGAATGCGGGCGGCGAAGAAAGTGGTACGTAAAAAACTGACCAATGGCCCCGCCCTGCCGGGTAAATTGGCCGACTGTACTGTGCAGGATCTCAATGTGACCGAACTGTTTTTGGTGGAAGGGGATTCCGCCGGCGGTTCTGCGAAGCAAGCCCGTGATCGTGAATTTCAGGCGATCATGCCACTGCGTGGAAAAATCCTGAATACTTGGGAAGTCTCTTCGGATGAGGTGCTGGCTTCACAGGAAGTGCATGATATCTCCGTTGCGATTGGCATCGATCCGGATAGCGACGATTTAAGCCAGCTGCGCTACGGTAAAATCTGCATACTGGCGGACGCAGACTCCGATGGATTGCACATCGCAACCCTGCTGTGCGCCTTATTTGTCCGTCACTTCCCGACATTGGTGAAACGCGGCCACGTCTATATGGCCATGCCGCCACTGTATCGTATCGACCTCGGCAAAGAAGTGTATTATGCGCTGGATGAAGGCGAAAAAAGTGCCATACTGGATCGCTTGAGCCGTAAGCGGGGCAAGCCGAACGTTCAACGCTTTAAGGGATTGGGGGAAATGAACCCAATACAGTTGCGCGAAACCACGTTAGATCCCAACACTCGCCGTCTGGTGCAATTGACTATCGACGATGAAAATTATCAAGAAACCCTCGCAGTCATGGATATGCTTCTGGCGAAGAAACGTTCAGAAGATCGCCGTAATTGGCTGCAAGAGAAAGGTGATTCCATCGATATCGAAGTTTAATGCATGCATTTAGTGCATAAAATTGTGCGCATAAACAGAAATATAGCGCACAAAATAGTCAATGCAGATTCTGAGGAAATGAATACATGAGTGAGATAACTCACGACGGGGTGGAGCGCCAACCGCTTCACACGTTCACTGAAAACGCCTATTTGAATTACTCCATGTACGTCATCATGGACAGGGCGTTGCCGTTTATCGGTGATGGCTTAAAGCCCGTTCAGCGTCGTATTGTCTATGCGATGTCAGAACTTGGCCTGAGCAGCAGCGCCAAATTTAAAAAATCTGCCCGTACTGTGGGTGATGTGCTCGGTAAATACCATCCGCATGGCGATGGGGCCTGTTATGAAGCCATGGTTTTGATGGCGCAGCCTTTCTCATACCGCTATCCGTTGGTTGACGGACAAGGCAACTGGGGGGCACCGGATGATCCAAAATCTTTTGCGGCGATGCGTTACACCGAATCCCGTTTATCCAAGTATGCAGAATTATTGCTGAGTGAATTGGGGCAAGGCACCGTCGATTGGGTGCCAAACTTTGATGGTACATTGGAAGAGCCTAAGTGCTTGCCTGCACGCCTTCCTAATATCCTGCTGAATGGCACGACCGGCATTGCCGTTGGTATGGCGACCGACATCCCGCCACACAATGCCCGTGAGATAGTGAATGCACTGATTGCCATGCTGGATAAGCCGGATCTCTCGCTTGATGAGGCAATGGAATACGTCAAAGGGCCGGACTATCCGACGGAAGCTGAGATCATCACGCCAAAAGAAGATATCCGCAAGATCTACAAAAATGGCCGTGGCTCCGTGCGAATGCGGGCAGTTTGGTCGAAAGAAGAAAATAACGTCGTGATCACGGCCTTGCCTCACCAAGTTTCCGGCGCGAAGGTACTGGAGCAAATCGCCAGCCAAATGCGGGCGAAGAAATTGCCGATGGTGGAGGATCTGCGTGACGAATCTGATCACGAAAACCCAACCCGTTTGGTGATTGTGCCAAAGACTAACCGCGTGGATGTCGAACAAGTGATGAATCACCTGTTTGTCACCACTGATCTGGAAAAAAGCTATCGCGTTAATCTCAACATGATCGGCTTGGATAACCGCCCTGCGGTTAAAGGCTTGGTTGAGATCCTCAGTGAATGGCTGGTTTTCCGTCGCGAAACGGTACGTAACCGCCTGAACCATCGTCTGGAAAAAGTGCTTAAGCGCCTGCATATTCTGGAAGGTCTGCTGGCGGCCTATCTGAATATTGATGAAGTCATCCAGATTATCCGCCATGAAGATGAACCGAAAGCCGCATTGGTGCAGCGTTTTGGCTTAACCGAAACGCAGGCTGAAGCCATTCTTGAGCTGAAATTGCGTCAATTGGCGAAACTGGAAGAAGTTAAAATTCGTGGCGAGCAGGACGAACTGGCGAAAGAGCGTGACAAACTTCAGGCGATCTTGGGTTCTGAGCGTAAGTTAAACACGTTACTGAAAAAAGAGATTATTGCCGATGCAGAAAGCTACGGTGATGAGCGTCGCTCGCCATTGAAAGAGCGCACGGAAGCGAAGGCCATGAGCGATCATGACATTCTGCCGTCTGAACCGATCACCGTCATCATGTCAGAAATGGGCTGGGTACGTGGTGCGAAAGGGCACGAGATTGATCCGGCTGGCCTGAATTACAAATCCGGTGACAGCTTCCGCAGCGCGGCGCGCGGCAAAAGTAACCAGCCCGTGGTCTTTATTGATACCACAGGGCGCAGTTACTCTGTTGATCCGTTGGACTTGCCATCGGCCAGGGGGCAGGGCGAACCTCTGACGGGCAAACTGGCGTTGCCGGCCGGGGCATCGGTTGAACATCTTCTGATGGCGAAAGAAGAACAGAAATTCTTGATGGCGTCGGATGCCGGATATGGTTTTATCTGTACTTTCAGTGACTTGATTGCCAAAAACCGGGCTGGCAAGGCGATGATTACCTTGCCGGAAAATGCCAAGGTGATGCCGCCATTGGAGATTAACAGCGAACAGGATGACATGCTGCTTGCGATGACCAAAGCGGGTCGTATGTTGATGTTTCCGGTTGCTGATCTGCCGCAGCTTTCCAAGGGCAAGGGCAATAAGATTGTATCCATCCCGGCTGCACAAGCTGCATCGGGCGAAGATATGCTGAGTTGGTTACTGGTATTGCCGCCGCAATCTTCCATCACACTTTACTTTGGCAAGCGCAAGTTACTGCTTCGTCCTGAGGATTTACAGAAATTCAGGGCGGAAAGAGGGCGTAAGGGAACATCCCTGCCCCGTGGCTTGCAGCGTGTCGAGCGCGTTGAAGTGGAAATGCCCAAACCATTCAGTGAATCGTTGTAGGATAAAAGGTATTAATTATCATTTTAGGCCAGTGTCATACACTGGCCTTTCAGAAAGAGGCCACTATGCTAGCAATTATTCGGGGAATTATTGTTATTCTGTTTACGATACTGCTCTTTATTTTTGGATGTATTTACTGTTTATTCCGACCACGCCATCCAAGTCATGTGATGACCTTTGGTCGCGCATTTGGCAAATTGCATAAAGTGTTTGGTATTAATTTGCTGAAACGTATTCCGGCGGACGCCCAGGAATATGGGCCTAGCATTTATATCGGCAATCACCAAAACAATTTCGACATGATTACCATGTCGAATGCAGTACAACCCCGAACTGTTACGGTGGGCAAAAAAAGTCTGGTTTTGATCCCCTTTTTTGGCCAGCTTTATTGGCTGACAGGGAATATTTTGATCGACAGGGACAATCGGACAAAAGCCCATGGCACGATTTCACAGGTGGTCAATCAGATCAAAAAAAATCGGGTTTCGGTTTGGATGTTCCCGGAAGGAACGCGCAGTCGTGGCCGTGGACTGATGCCTTTCAAAACAGGGGCGTTTCATGCCGCCATTGCCGCAGGTGTGTCTGTCGTGCCCGTCTGTGTCTCTTCAACACATGATAAAATAAAACTGAATCGCTGGAATAATGGCACCGTTATTGTTGAAATGTTGCCGCCAATTGACACCACGAAATATACCAAAGATCAGGTGCGTGAATTGGCTGAACACTGCCGGCAAATGATGCAAACGAAAATCGAAGAGTTGGATAAAGAAGTTGAGAAACTTAATCAGCGTGGAAACTGAATAAGGATCGCGATATGATTGCGTTTAATAAATTAACGTTTTTATTAAACGCAATCGATAGAATAATAAATCCTGATAGCCACAATATCGGGGTATTCATCCCAGTCATTATTTGAATTGCATACCTGAGATTGTATATCTGAGAGTTTCAAACTTATTTCTGTCGTAGAGAGACTATTCCTTCTGTGGAGAAAATATGTCACTGAGTCGGCGCCAGTTTATTCAGGCTTCTGGTTTGGCAATGTGTTTAGGGGCGCTTCCTTTTGTGGTTCGTGCCAATAAAGATCAACAAACAGCATTGCCGATTCCTCCCTTACTGGAACCCCGAAGAGGGAAACCCCTGTTTCTGTCCATACAAGAAGCCACTTGGTCGTTTAATGGTATTAATAAGACTCATAATAAGACCCAAGTCTGGGGTATCAACGGACGTTATTTAGGGCCAACGATCCGGGTTCGTCGAGGGGATGATGTCAAACTGATATATAGCAATCGGTTGTCAAAATCGGTTTCCATGACAGTCGGGGGATTACTGGTGCCGGGCACCCTGATGGGCGGTTCGTCCCGTTTGATATTGCCGGGCGAAAGTTGGTCGCCGGTTATCCCGATAGATCAGCCTGCAACGACCTGTTGGTATCATGCCAACACCCCAAACCGCATGGCACAGCATGTTTATGCTGGTCTTGCCGGTATGTGGCTGGTGGAAGATGAAAGCAGCCAGCGTCTGCCTTTACCCAAACATTATGGTGTCGATGATTTTCCGATTATTTTGCAAGATAAGCGGTTAGATAATTTTGGTGTGCCACAATACAACCCGCCAGCGAATCAAGGTTTTCTTGGCGACACGTTGGTTGTGAATGGCGTCAGAAATCCTTTCGTGGAAGTGCCCAGGGGTTGGGTCAGATTACGCTTATTGAATGCGTCCAATGCCCGACGATATCAATTACAGCTCAGTGATGGGCGTCCTTTCTACATGATCGCGACTGATCAAAGTTTGCTGCCTGCCCCTGTGACGGTACAGTTATTGTCACTTGCACCGGGAGAGCGCCGTGAGGTCTTGATTGATATGTCGAAAGTGGAGAGTGTGACCATGACCGCAGGGGAATCTGCGGGGGTCATCGATCGTTTGAAAGGCTTGTTTGAGCCTTCAACCAAACTACTGTCAACCACGGTATTAACCCTGAAAGCCAGCGGGCTGCTGCCTTTGGTGACCGATCAATTACCGACTCAGCTCGTCGTCGATAATCCACAGATCAACGCCGCCATTCGCAGTCGTCAGATTGACTTAGGGACTTATTCACAAGGGATTAATGGTTCACTGCTGAATGAGAACCGAATCGATATCACCAGTCAGCAAGGCGCATGGGAACGTTGGATAGTCACAGCGTCAATGCCCCAGCCTTTCCATATTGAAGGGGCAAGGTTTAAAGTCATCAGCCTGAATGGTCATCGTCCAGAGCCACAGGATTATGGCTGGAAAGATACCATTTGGATTGAGGGGCGGGCTGAATTGCTGGTGAATATGATGCAGCCGTCTTATGCGCATTTTCCTTTCATGTACTACAGCCAGATATTGGAGATGGCAGACAGTGGCGTGGCCGGGCAGTTGCTGGTTAATCCTGCTGGCGTCTAAATGAAAATCCGTCACGGGTTGAATCCGATTCCACCACGGTTTCCGGTGGGTTTTAGGTAAATATTAGACAGATATTCTGTAAAATTGAGTAAGGTTGTTATTTTGGTGCTTATTTATGAAGTAATAGGTTGTTAAACAATGGATTGTTTAACAATTTATGTGCGAACTAACTATTTGTGGGAATAAGTGACTAATCTTATCGACTGAGAGTAACCCTTTCCGTATAGTGTCCCAAACTTTCATACTACTTGGCTGTAAGGTGATTTAATGATTATCAGCTTGATTGCTGCGATGGCTATGGATCGGGTTATTGGGATGGAGAACGCCATGCCATGGGCTTTGCAGGGTGATTTAGCCTGGTTTAAACGTAATACGCTCGGAAAGCCGGTTGTCATGGGGCGAGTGACTTATGAGTCGATTGGTCGTCCTTTACTGGGGCGTCTGAATATCGTGATCAGCAGTCAACCTGCCAGTGATGATCGGGTTACTTGGGTAAGCTCTATTGACGCTGCTTTGGCCGCCGCTGGTGATGTTGAAGAAGTCATGGTGATGGGAGGGGGAAAAATATATGAGCAGTTTATTCCTCTGGCTCACCGTATGTATTTGACGCATATTGATGCGGAAGTGATTGGTGACACGCATTTCCCTGATTATGAGCCTGATGAGTGGAATTCAACCTTTACCGAATACCACGACGCAGATGAACACAATTCACATAGCTATTGTTTTGAAGTTCTGGAACGCCGAGAGTGAGCCAACCTTGCGCACGGAGTGCTTTGAGGCACTCCGGCGTCACCGTTCAGATACCGTTTCAGGCTTACCATTTCTTATCATTTCTTATCATTTAGTGAATAATGACTTCTGACGGAAATACTGTTTATCCTCCCAACGGAGCAAGGTCAATTTCCCGCCCCAACAACACCCCGTATCCAGCGCGTAAATGCCGGCAGGTGTGCCCTGACCTTCCAGTGCAGCCCAGTGCCCAAAGGCAATGGAGTAATCTTCAGGAATGCGGCGCGGTAATTTGAACCAAGGTTTCAGTGGCGCAGGGGCATTTTCTGGTTTGGATTTACAGCTCATGTCCAGTTGACCGTTGGGAAAACAATAACGCATTCGGGTCAAGGCATTGGTACTGTAACGCAATCGGGCAAGACCACTTAACGCTGGCGTCCAGTTATTCGGCATATCCCCATACATTTCGTTGAGAAACAAGGGGTAACTGTCACTGCGAAGAATGGCTTCCACTTCACGGGCGCATATTTTGGCGGTTGCCAAATCCCATTGCGGGGTCAGCCCTGCATGTGCCATAACGAGTTTCAGTTCGTCATCGATTTGCAACACGGGCTGTTTTCTCAACCAATTGATCAACTCATCAATATCCGGTGCGGCGAGTAATTCAGCCAGCAAATCTTTCGGTTTATTGCGGCTGATTTTAGCGTAAACCGCCAACAGGTGAAGGTCATGATTGCCCAGCACGAGCTTCACTGCGGAACCGAGCTGCTTGATATAACGAAGTACGGCCAATGAATCCGGGCCACGGGCGACGAGATCGCCTGTCAGCCATAGAGTATCTTCACTGGGATTAAAATCGACTTGCTCTAACAAAGCGCGAAATTCACGATAACAACCGTGAATATCGCCAATAAGGTATGTCGCCATAATCATTAATTTATCAGTGTTGGAATAGCCAGCCGGAACACGGGAATGGCGACACGGAACGAACGACCATCGTGATCAACCATTTCATAGTGGCCTTCCATTGTTCCCAAAGGGGTTTCCAAAATAGCGCCACTACTGTAGCGATATTCTGTTCCCGGCGGGATCAAAGGTTGTTTTCCCACAACCCCTTCCCCTTGAATTTCGGTTTGGTGGCCATCACTGTTGGTAATACGCCAGTAACGGCTAAGCAGTTGCACAGGGGAATGCCCAAGATTGCGAATTGATATTGTATAAGCAAACACAAAACGTTGTTGTTCCGGCTGTGATTGGCTTTCTACATAAGTACTTTGTACTTGAATATAAACCCTTGGTTCATTGAGCATAGGTGCCTCCTGTTGCTGCAACGCTTGCTGATTGGTTTAGGCCACTTTAGGTTGAGATGATAACCAGTTTGCCATCTTACAATATTGCTCGACAGAGATGTTTTCGGCCCGCGTACCGGGATCAACGCCCAGTTCAGCTAACTGTTCAGCAGAAAAAAGATATCCAAGGCTATTGCGGAGCGTTTTTCTCCGTTGGTTAAATGCCTGAGTGGTGATCTGGGTTAACATGCGAATGTCCTGAACAGGATAAGGACTGTTTTTGTGTGGGATCAAACGCACAATAGCAGAATCCACTTTCGGCGCGGGTGTAAATGCCGTGGGCGGTACTTCAAGAATCGGTATTACCTGACAGTAGTATTGTGCCATTACACTCAAACGCCCGTAGGCTTTACTGCCGGGACCTGCAACAAGACGATTCACGACTTCTTTCTGCAACATAAAGTTCATATCAGCGATAGCATCAGTATAGCTGAAAAGATGGAACATCAACGGGGTAGAAATGTTATAAGGCAGGTTGCCAAATACGCGCAGGGGCTGCCCGTGCTCTTTGGCAATCTGATCAAAATCAACCGTCATTGCATCTTGTTGAATGATTGTCAGCTTATCTTTCAGTTTGGGATGAACATGCAGGCGAGCCGCCAAATCACGGTCAAGTTCGACGACAGTCATTTTATCCATGCGTTCACCCACTGGTTCAGTCAGTGCACCCAGACCTGGGCCGATTTCCACGATGGCTTGGCCGACCTGTGGGTGCATGGCATTGACAATACTCTCAATGATAAATTGATCGGTTAAAAAGTTTTGCCCGAAACGTTTACGGGCGTAGTGCCCTTGATGGACTTTGTTATTCATTACTGTTTTGTATCATTTTAATTGCTAGATTCAATGCGGTGATAAAACTACCCACATCAGCTTGACCTGTCCCCGCCAGCTCCAGTGCTGTGCCATGATCGACAGAAGTTCGGATAAATGGCAGGCCCAGAGTAATATTCACTGCCCTGCCAAAACCTTGGTATTTTAACACGGGCAGTCCTTGATCGTGATACATCGAAAGCACGGCATCGGCATGATCTAAATATTTGGGCTGGAACAGCGTATCCGCAGGCAACGGACCTTCCAGCCATATACCTTCCGCCCTCAGGCTGTCTAAGGCGGGAATGATGACATCGATTTCTTCATGTCCCATATGTCCTCCTTCACCTGCATGGGGATTCAGGCCGCAAACATAGATATGGGGACGAGGGATACCGAATTTCGTTTTTAGATCGTGATTGAGGATCGTGATGACTTCCCGCAGGGAATCAAAGGTAATCGCGTCCGGGACATCCAGAAGGGGCAGGTGCGTTGTTGCCAGTGCTACCCGCAGCTCTTCTGTTGCCAACATCATGACCACCCTTGGGCATTGGCTGTGGTCAGCAAAAAACTCAGTATGTCCGGTAAAAGGAACGCCTGCATCATTAATGACACCCTTATGCACAGGCCCGGTCACTAACGCTGAAAACTCTCCACTCAGGCAACCATCGCAGGCTTTTGCTAACGTTTCCGTGACATAAGTACCGTTTTTTCGGTTTAGTTCCCCGGCAACCGTCGGGGATTGAAGATCAACAGGCAGGATCGTCAGGGTGCCGGCAGCTTGTGATAAAGACGTCTGTTCAGGGGAATAAGGGTGTAGTTGCAGGGGTAAATTCAGTTGCCTGGCCCGTGAAAGCATCAGCTCCGGGTCGGCACAAACAACCAGTGGTATCGGCCACGCGTTTTGAGCAAGGGCAATAACTAAGTCAGGGCCAACCCCGGCTGGCTCGCCGGGGGTAATGATGATGGGTTTATTGTTGTGCATCGCTACTGTTTATTTATTGTGCATCACTACTATCAGAAATTTTCACATAAGCGGAGGCGCGTAATTCCTGCATCCAGCTTTGTGCCTCTTCATTGAATTTACGGTTGAACAGCAGGCGATAAGCACGATCTTTCTGTGCCGCATCGGTTCTGTCAACTTTGCGGCTATCGAGCAGTTGAATTAAGTGCCAACCGAAAGAGGAGTGAACAGGCTGGCTGATCTCACCTTTTTGCAGTTTCATCAGTGCATCACGGAAAGCCGGATCGTAAGCACTCGGCAAATTCCAACCCAATTCCCCACCGCGCAAGGCTGAACCGGGATCTTCAGAGTGCTCTTTTGCGGCTTCTTCGAAGGAAATTTTACCACTTGAGATCGCTTCCCTGAGCTGCATCAACTCGTTGCGTGCCTGATCGTCATTCAAGATTGGAGATGTTTTCAACAGAATATGGCGAGCATTGACTTCGGTGACGGCAATTGACGTCTGACCGCCACGGATGTCATTCACTTTCAAAATGTGGAAGCCAACACCGGAGCGGATTGGACCAACAACCTGACCTTTCTGTGCAGATTGGAGCTGTGCAGCAAACAGGGATGGCAATTCTTGCAATTTGCTCCAGCCCATATTACCCCCTTTCAGGGCTTGGCTATCACCGGAATAGGTGAGCGCCAATTTGCCGAAATCCACGCCATTCTTGAGTTCAGACAAGATTTTTTGGATCGTGGTTTCTGCTTTTTCGACTTGCTCCTGACTTGGATTTTCCGGCAGGGGGATCAGGATCTGGCTGATATTTAACTCACTGTCCTGACTATTTTGGCTGCTGATTTGGTTAGCCAGCGAATCCACTTCCTGTGGCAGGATAGTGACGCGGCGGCGTACTTCGTTATTACGGACTTCCGCAATCAGCATTTCCTTGCGGATCTGATTACGGTAGGTATCAAAGTTAATCCCTTCTGCGGTCAGATTTTGTTTCAACTGGGCAAGGCTCAAATGGTTTTGGGCCGCAATATTTGTGATCGCAGAATCTAAGGCTTGATCAGGAATTGTTATCTGCATCCGGTCGGCCATTTGCAGAATAATATCATCCGTAATCAGGCGCTCAAGGATCTGATGACGCAATGCTTTCTCATCCGGTATTTGCTGGCCTGCATGTTTTGCATTCAGTTTAACGGATTGTAAAAGGCTGTTGACATCACTTTCCAGTACGACATCATTGTTAACAACGGCAGCGACCTTATTAAGCTCTTGCGGAGCGGCCATTGCGACAGAGTTTACTGAAAACATCAATCCGAAAATGAGCGATCTCCAGTTCTTCATACATTTCCCATCATATCAATCCCGCCTTGGCGGGGTTATTTTGTTTACATTGCGTTTATCGGTATCAGAATGCGCGTTGGTATGGAAGAATACCTTGCTGCAACATTTTCTGACTACCTAAACTATGATTGTTACTTAAGCCACGAAGTTCAACATTGAATGACCATTTATTGTCATATTGGCTGCTGTCGAAGCGCCAGTCGGTGATCTTGCGTTCATAACCCACATTAACCGCCCAGCAGCATGTGTTGTATTGCAGGCCGACCATCTGGCTGGCTGGCTGTTTTTCTTTCGTATCGTAGTAATAAGCCCCGACAAACGCCCAACGATCTGATAATGGCCAGCTTGCCACCATGCCAACCTGAGAAATCCCTTGCTGATAAGCCGGTAATTGTCCGAGAGTCGCTTGAATATAGTCCCGATCGACAAAACGATAGTTTAATTGCAATATGCGGTCAGCATCATGGCTGTATTCCATGACGGCATTACCCATCGTCAGGCTGCCCAGGCGATTATCGTATTGCAGCCCGCCTTTGAAGCCCCAGGAATCATTGATTTTCCAGTGTACATCTCCAGCCCATGTTGTGGCTCCCGTTCCCTTTTTATTTCCTATGATATCCTTACCACCTGAAATAGCGTCGGTATCTTCGGTACGTGGGCGTTCAAAGTAGTAGATTTGACCTACGGACAGGCTAAAACGTTCAACTAAATCTTCATCATAAATGCGGGTTGTCACACCCGTGGTAAATTGATTGGCTGATGAAATGCGGTCCAAGCCACTGTAAAAACGGTCGCGGAACAATCCGTTATAGTCCGATTGCAGCAGGGAAGAATCAAAGTTGTTGATATTTTTTTGATTTTTATAAGGGACATAGAGATATTGAACGCGCGGCTCCAGCGTCTGGGTATAGTTCTGGTTAAAATACATGGCGCGTTCAAACACCATTTTCGCATCTGATTTAAACACAGGCAGAACCCGGTTTACCGATCTCTCCAACCCAGCCGTTTGCGGATTATTTTGGATGGTATCAGTAAGATCCTGCTCGTAATGCGTTGCCATCAACTTAAATTCATTATTGATACTCGCCCAGCCATTAGAGAGGGGCAAGTTAATGGCAGGTTCAAAATGCCAGCGTGTTGCATCTGGCCACAGATTGCCAACACTGGTAAATTTCGCTATCTGGCCGTAGGCATGAAAATCAAATGGCCCCAGCGCATTCTTATAATAATTGAGATCCAGTTGGGGTTCAGCCCGATAGGCTTTTTTGCTTTCACTCGGCGTAAAGATCTGGAACTGTTTGGTGGTCAGTGTGGTGTTCCAGTTTTTCTGGGCATAGCCAATACTGAACTTCTGGGCGGCATAACCATCGGTACTGGAACCGTATTGTGACGTGAAGTCATTAAAGTAGTTTGGATCACTGACTTTGGTATAGTCAGCGCTGAAACGCCAAACCTGATCCATGACACCACTGTGGTTCCAGTAGAATAACCAACGGCTGTTACTCTCCCGCTCCGGCCTGGCATTGAGTTCTTTATCCTCTTTATACAGACGGTCACGCCCAATCCAATCCAGGGCAACAGTACCTGAACCCGCCTTGGTTAAGTAACGGAACTCATTATCCAGCTTTAAACCGCGCATCGTAATGAGATGCGGGGTGATCGTGGCGTCATAGTTGGGGGCAATGTTCCAGTAATAGGGCAGCAGGAATTGGAAACCATCTTTATTGGAAAAACTGGCGTTGGGGATCAAGAAACCAGAACGGCGTTTATCCCCAATGGGCAATTGCAAATAAGGGCTGTAAAACACCGGCACATTGGCAATGCGAAAACGGGCATTCCAGATTTCAGCGACTTCCTCTTCACGGTCAAGGATCACCTCAGAACCCACGACGCTCCAGCTATCATTACCGGGCAAACAGGACGTGAATATCCCATTATTCAAGATGGTATAGCGGTTCTCATCACGCAGCATCATCTTATCTGCGCTACCCCGTCCTTGGCGGCCAACCATCTGGTACTTGCCTTGTTCCACGTCGGTATCTTTATTGTTCAGATTGGCCCAAGCGCGTGGCCCCTTCAGGATAATCTGAGGGTCATCATAGCTGACATTACCGACGGCGGTCACCGTGCGGACAGGTTCTTGATCCTGAGTCTGTTCGAGCCGGACTTTATCGGCTATCAGCGTTTTATTGCCCTGTTGGATATCAACATTGCCAATAAACTCAACCGCATTGGGATATTCACCGTGAGTATCGTCGGACTTAATGTAAATTGGCAGTTTATTAGGATCACCTGTGATAATCGGCTTATCGTAAGCAGGGACACCCAACATACATTGCGCTGCAAGGTCAGCATGAGCTTGCTGACTGTAAAGTGCTGCCCATACCATTGTGGCCAGCAGGGTAGGATAACATTTATTCATAGATGTTTATGCGGTTCCGTCATCAGAGGCATCGTGCCGGCAAACGCTCAGAGACTAACGTAGTTGAGAGAGATGCGCCAGAATAAAGTTTAACTTTGCTAATCTTGTTGTTAGGCACAAAGCCTAATGGATAGTATGATAATGCAAAATAGCGCTCAGGGCATTGGGGAATTGAAGACGATATGCAGTATTGGGGAAAATTATTCGGATTGATATTCGGGATCGCGTCTGGTGCTGGTTTTTGGGGAATTGTGATTGGCTTGCTGTTGGGTCACCTGCTTGACAAAATCAGGCTGCAAAAACTGGGCAGAACCCCTAAAGGCCCAACCCGGCAGGCGCTGTTTTTCCGCAGCACTTTTCAGGTACTGGGGCACCTGACCAAAGCAAAAGGGCGGGTAACCGAAACGGATATCCAACTTGCCAGCCAACTGATGAACAGGATGCAACTGCATGGTGAAGCTCGTCTTTCCGCACAGCAGGCATTCCGTGAAGGCAAGCAGCCTCAATTTCCTTTGCGTGAAACCTTGCGACAATTACGCCGTGCTTGCTTTGGCCGTTTTGACCTGATCCGCATGTTTCTGGAAATTCAGCTACAAGCCGCATTTGCGGATGGCGAACTGCATCCCAATGAAAGAAAGGTGCTGTTTGTGATCGCTGAAGAGTTAGGGATTTCCCGCATTCAGTTTGAGCAATTTCTTGCCATGATGGAGGGGGGACGCCATTTCGATGGGCACCAGCAGGGTGGGCAATACCAGCAGCATGGGCATTATCACGCCCCCGGGCAGCCCCGTGCGACACTGGAAGATGCCTGTAAGGTGCTGGCTGTCAAGGAACAGGATGATGCCACAACCATTAAACGCGCTTATCGAAAACTGATGAGTGAGCATCATCCCGATAAGCTGGTGGCAAAAGGTTTACCACCAGAAATGATGGAACTGGCGAAACAAAAAGCGCAGTCTATCCAAGCCGCCTATGATTTGATCAAAAAAGAGAAAGGCTTTAAATAACGTTTATAGCGATCATATTCATCAAAACAATCATATCTGTTAAAACAAGCGTTTTCGTTAAAAATCCGCTTCACACTCAAAATGCATTGGCGTGCCATAAGCGGGGTGGGTGATAAATAGCGCTTGGGCATGTAATTGCAGGCGCGGGGCCAGTTCTCTTGCCTGCGCGTGAGCATAGAACGTATCACCCAGAATAGGGTTGCCAAGTGCCAGCATATGTACGCGAAGCTGATGAGAACGGCCTGTGATCGGTGCCAGCCTGACACGGGTTGCCTGAGCTTCATACGCCAGAACCTGATACTCAGTTTGAGCTGACTTGCCCGTTTCAAAACAGACTTTTTGTTTCGGGCGATTCGGCCAGTCGCAGATTAAGGGCAGATCCACCAATCCTTTTTCTTGCGCCATCTTTCCCCAGACCCGCGCGATATAGACTTTTTTCGGCTCACGCTCACGGAACTGACGTTTTAACTCACGCTCGGCGGCTTTCGTCAGCGCGACGACCATGATCCCGCTGGTCGCCATATCCAATCGATGAACGGATTCGGCTGCGGGAAATTCAGCTTGTACCCGCGTCATGATACTGTCCTTGTGCTCTTCTGCTTTACCCGGCACAGAAAGTAATCCACTGGGTTTATTGACAACCATAATGTGCTCATCCTGATACAGCACATGTAGCCAAGGATCAGTCGGGGGATGATAAGACTCCAGCATAGTGGCTCCAGTGAGTTGGAAAAATCGAGTTGGAAAAAATCGAGTCGGAAAAATGACGGGGCGCATTCTATCAGCATCTGGCTTAGTATGTGAGATAAAATGTATGTGAGATAAAACGTATGTGAGATAAAACTCAGGGGAATATCGTGGAGAATACCCCTGAGTTTACCGTTAGCCAATCGCTTTTACTTTCTTATTGATGAGAAACCACCACCAAACGAATGGCATCCAGACGCCAGTTTGCTTGATCAAGATTAAGCAGCGCATGTTTATGCTCAGATTTAATCGCGTCCAGCTCATCATCACGGATATTCGGGTTAACCGCTTTCAGGGCTTCCATGCGTGACAATTCGGTCAACAGCGCTTCATCGGCTTCTTTCTTCGCCGTCTTAATCAACCCACGCGCTTGCTTTTCAACCAGCGGTTCAGATTGTTGCAAAATCGCGTGAACCTCCTTCTGTACCGCATTCACCAGCTTGCTGGCGTTATGGCGGTTGATGGCATTTAACTGGCGGTTGAAACTTTCAAATTCTACCTGAGGCGCCAGATTGGTGCCTTTCAGATCCAGCAGGAGGCGCACAGGCGTTGGTGGCAAGAAACGGGTCAATTGCAGGTGCTTCGGCGCTTGGGCTTCAACAACGTAAATCAACTCAACCAACAACGTTCCGACCGGCAGTGCCTTGTTTTTCAGGATGGAAACGGCACAACTGCCCGTATCGCCTGACAGGATTAAATCCAGGCCATTGCGAATGATGGGGTGTTCCCAGCTAAGGAACTGAGTATCTTCGCGGGACAGGGCTTTTTCACGGTCAAACGTAATGGAGCAGCCATCTTGGGGTAAGCCGGGGAAATCCGGCACCAGCATATGATCGGAGGGATGCAGGGCAATAATATTGTCGCAGCGATCTTCCTGATTGATACCAATGATATCAAACAGATTCAGGGCAAAATTCACCAGATCTGTGTCTTTATCCTGTGAAGCAATCTTCTCCGCCAGTTTCTGGCCTTGTTCGCCGCCGTTAGAGTTCATCTCCAGCAGACGGTCACGCCCTTGTTCCAGTTGCTGTTTCAGCTTCTCATGATGCTCGCGACATTCCGCAATAAACTCATTGAAGCCCGTTTGCTCATTTGGCTTGGCGAGGAAATTCACCAGAGTTTCATAATATTTGTCATAGATGGGGCGGCCGGTTGGACACGTGTGCTCAAAGGCATCCAGACCTTCGTGATACCAGCGCAGGAGAATGGATTGCGCCGTATTTTCCAGATAAGGCACACTGATCTTGATGTCACGGCATTGGCCGATACGATCCAGACGACCGATACGCTGTTCCAGCAAATCAGGGTTGAAGGGCAAATCAAACATGACAAGCTGATTGGCAAACTGGAAGTTACGGCCTTCTGAGCCAATTTCAGAACAGAGCAGCACTTGTGCGCCCTCTTCTTGAGAAGCAAAGTAAGC
Source organism: Xenorhabdus sp. IM139775 (assembly GCF_028598745.1). Lineage (GTDB taxonomy): Bacteria > Pseudomonadota > Gammaproteobacteria > Enterobacterales > Enterobacteriaceae > Xenorhabdus. The sequence goes on along the minus strand of NZ_JAQRFK010000002.1, from coordinate 19,677 downwards.
GGCAGCCCGGTCGCGCTCCAGCAGGGACAGGCCTTCGTGGAACACAGCACTGCGGATGCCTTCGCGTTCACGCAAAACTTGCTCCAGTTGCAGCGCCGTTTCTGCTTTGGCACAGATCACCAGCACTTTTTCATCGCGATTTGCCAGCAAGAAACCCATCAGCCACTCTACGCGGGGATCGAAATTCCACCATGTGGCGTTTTCCCCTTCGAATTCCTGATAGATCCGCTCAGGATAGAGCATATCTTTGGCGCGGGCTTCCACCGTCTTTTTGGCGCCCATGATTTCAGACACCTTGATTGCCGTCTGATATTGGGCTGGCAAGGGTAGCTTGATCTCGTGCAATTCACGATGCGGGAAGCCTTTCACACCACCACGGGTATTACGGAAAAGCAGTCGGCTGGTGCCGTGGCGATCCATCAACATGGTGATCAGTTCGCGGCGGGCATTGTCGCTCTCTTCATCCTGATGGCTGTTTGCGGCTTTCAGCAGCGGTTCAATATCCTGCTCGCTGATCAGTTCGACAATGGTATTTTGCTGGTCATTCTTCAGGGTTTCACCGGACAACAGTAACGTGACGGCATCCGCGACAGGGCGGTATTTCTGTTGTTCATCAATAAAAGCCTGATAATCGTGGAAACGATTAGGGTCCAGCAGGCGCAGGCGGGCAAAGTGACTCTCTTGCCCCAATTGCTCCGGGGTTGCCGTTAACAGTAAAACTGACGGGATTTGCTCTGCCAATTGTTCGATAACTTGATATTCGCGGCTGGGGGATTTTTCGCTCCATGTCAGATGGTGAGCTTCATCCACCACCATTAAATCCCAGCTTGCTTCCAGCAGCAGTTCAAAACGCTGCTTATTGCGGCGAACAAAATCCAGGGAACAGATAATCAACTGTTCAGTTTCAAACGGATTATCGCTGTCATGCAGCGCTTCGCTGTATCGGCTATCATCAAACAGGGAAAAGCGCAGATTGAAACGGCGCAGCATTTCGACCAGCCACTGGTGTTGCAGGCTGTCTGGCACAATGACTAACACACGGTCAGCACGTCCGGCCATCAATTGCTGATGGATAATCATACCGGCTTCAATGGTCTTGCCCAGACCGACTTCATCCGCCAACAAGACACGCGGCGCGTGACGCTTGCCCACTTCATTGGCAATGTGTAATTGATGAGGGATCAAACTGGCACGAATACCACGCAGTCCACTTTCTGCCAGCCGGAACTGCTCGCTTTGGTGTTTACGGGCGCGAAAACGCAAAGCAAAGCGATCCATGCGGTCAATCTGACCGGCAAACAGGCGATCCTGTGGTTTGTTAAACGTCAGCTTGCTATCCAGGAAAACTTCCCGCAAGCAGATATTTTCTTCTTCCGTATCCAGACGAGTACCAACATAGATCAGCAGGCCATTATCTTGTTGGACGTCACTGATCTTGAGTTTCCAGCCTTCGTGACTGGTCACGGTATCATCCACATTAAACATAACGCGGGTGATGGGGGAGTCATTGCGTGCGTAAAGGCGGTTTTCTCCGCTGGCAGGGAAAAGTAACGTCACCATGCGCGTATCAAGCGCCACGACGGTTCCTAATCCAAGTTCGCTTTCTGTATCGCTTATCCAGCGTTGACCAAGAGTAAATGGCATAAATTTTGGCTCAGTTTTCTGTTGACAATGTTATTTATGGTTGCAGGATGGCTGCTTTTGTTGGATATCGATTGTTTTGGATATCGATTGCATAGGTTTTGAAAACGGGCTCACAAAAGTGCAGTAGCCCATTAGAGGGGCGCTATGTTAATTGAAGCAGGGCAAGCCGTCACCTGCAAAAATATCCATTACTCGAAAGAGATGCTCATTTGCCCTGTTAGCAGGGGCATAAAGTCATCTTGAATAAAGGGCAGGATGGCATCGGCAATCGGTTTCAACTGTTTATTGATATAGTGTGCATAATCGGGTGCCGAGGTTGGGTTTTCCAAGGGTTCAGGACCTGCCTGAGTGATGATGTAGTTGATCCAACCGCCGTTTTGGTACTGTAGCGGACGGTGATGCTGTTGATTATACGCATCCGCCAGACGAGCCGCCCGCACATGGGGAGGAACATTACGCTGGTAATCAGACAACTGACGGCGTAGCCGCTTACGGTAAACCAGACGATCATCAAACTCACCGGCCAGTGTCTTGGCGATATATTCCCGAATATAATGTCGATGCGGTTGTTGATGAAAAATCAGGGTGTATAACTCCTTCTGGAATATTTGTGCCAGTGGCGTCCAGTCAGTCCTTACCGTTTCCAGCCCTTTGAAAATCACCTTATCCCCGCTTAATCCGGCATAACGTTTTTTACTGCCTTGCTCTGCGCCCCGTACCGTTGGCATCAGGAAACGCCGATAATGCGTTTCAAACTCCAATTCCAGCACACTTTCAAGATTGAATTCAGTTTTGAGGTGATCCTGCCACCATTGGTTGACAAATTGTGCCAGGGAATGCCCGATTTGACAGGCGTCTTCTTCTGAATGAGGGTGTTTTAGCCAGACAAAGGTTGAATCTGTATCGCCGTAAATCACCTGATAGCCTTGTGATTCGATTAACTCACGGGTTTGGTGCATGATTTTGTGACCACGCAGAGTAATGGATGACGTCAGGCGAGGATCAAAAAAATGGCAGCCGGAAGCGCCAAGCACACCATAAAACGCATTCATAATAATTTTCAGGGCTTGGGAAAGCGGCGCATTCTGCTGCTTTTTGGCTTTTTCACGCTCATGCCAGATTTGGGTGACAATCTCCGGCAGGCAATGTTGTGTTCGGGAGAAAAGCGCCTGACGAAAACCGGGCACGGACTGTTTGCTGTCAGGATTGGCAAGACCTTCAACCAGCCCGACCGGATCAATTAAAAACGTGCGGATAATCGAAGGATAGAGACTTTTGTAATCCAGCACCAACACCGAATCGTATAACCCGGGGAACGAATCCATCACGAAACCACCAGGGCTGTTGTCATCGGAATAAGTTGGCAGAACGGGAGCAACATAGCCAATACGGTGCATTCTTGGCAGATAAAGATGAGTGAATGCCGCGACAGATCCTCCGCTGCGATCGACCGCCAATCCTGTCACTGTGGCGCGTTCCAAGAGGAAAGCCATCAAATCCGTCTTTTCAAAAATACGATTGACCAGAATGCAGTCTTGCAAATTATAGCGGGCGAGGGCGGGCTTATCTTCCTGAAAGCGACGATTGATCTCATCCATGCGGTCATAAGGATTATCGACGGCTTTCCCTTCCCCTAACAGTTCGCGCGCGACGTATTCAAGGCTGAAAGAGGGAAAATTCCAGGTGGCGGTTTTCAGGGCATCAATGCCATCAATAATCAGGCGACCTTCTGCCGAGGCGAAAAAGTGCCCTGGTTTAAAACCGTGTTCTCGCCATTCGAGCAACGCCTGATGGCGCCCGAATCTTAACGGCACGTTATAGCGTTCAGCATGTTGTTGTAACACCCGTAAATCAAACTGAACCAGATTCCAGCCAATAATGGCATCAGGATCATAATCAGCCAGCCATTCATTGAGTTTTTCCAGCATCATCGGACGACTGGCAACATACTCCAGTTTGAAATCGAGATCTTGGGGCGTCCCGTTTTCCGGCCCTAACATCAATACGGTTTTCTCACCGCATCCGGCCAAGCCAATGGAATACAACTCTCCGTGTTGGCTGGTTTCGATATCCAGTGACACCCATTTCAAATCAGGCCGATAAGTGGGATTGGGCTTCATTTGATAACTGCCGTCGGGTTTCTGGCTGAACCAAACGGGAGCAGTAATAAAGCGCTCCATCATAAACCTATCGGGAGGACGAATATCGGTTTCGTAGAGCGGGACATCTTGCTGTTTAAGGACTTTTTCCAGTTGTTGCAATTGACGATATTGCCGGCAATACAAGGCAGAAACCGGTTGGCGCTGGAAATCTTTCAATGGCAGGGCTTTCAGTTCGCAGTGCCGTTCTTGTGCCAGCAACGGTGTTACTTTAGGCAGATCGTGTTGAGGAACAAAGGCAACCGCTTTTTGGCGCGGGATCGTGATACGGCGTGCACCCGCCTCCGTCGCCAGCCAATACACCAATTCGATACCCGAGGGTGTCTCTTTCCAATGACGGCTTAGGATAAAACCTTGTTCAGCGTGATTTATCTGCATAATATTTTATCTTGTGATAAATAAACCCTATTTCATTTTGCGAAAACCACTTCAATCATAGCATTAAATCTGGTTATTTATACAGTATTTTTTGGATAAAAATTTGAGATGGACAGAGCCTTTTATCATTTCCCTGTAGCACGAGGCGCAAAGAATTGATTTACAATTTTGCAATGTGATTTATAACGAATTTATTTTAATCATAGTGATAACGGCAGGACGCTATTTCCAAATTACTTTCGGTTACACGATAAATTAATCGATGTTCTTCTGTGATTCTACGTGACCAAAAACCGGCTAAGTTATGTTTCAATGGTTCAGGTTTCCCTATTCCGGTAAATGGAGTTCTCTTAATATCTTTAATTAGATCATTAATACGCTTAACCATTTTTTTATCTATCTGCTGCCAATAAAGGTAATCACTCCATGATTCATCTGTGGAAATTAAATTCATTCCTGAATTTCCCTTTTAATACCTTTACCTTTACCTTTACCTTTACCTTTACCTTTATTAAGAGAGTCTATTGAATCCATCAAATGACGAGCGTTAGCAGGAGAACGCAAAAGGTAAGCTGTTTCTATCCCCAAAACCCCCGCCTCATCCACCTCGCCATTCACCAGCTTCTCCGTTTCCCCATCATAGTGAATCTTTCCATCCACAATCAGCAGGGAACGCGGGGCGATTTTTGCTGCATCGTGCAGATTATGAGACACCATCAGTAAAGTCATTTGTCGCTCCTTGCATATTTGATCCAGCAATTCCAGCATTTCATTACGCAAAGCGGGATCAAGTGCCGAAAAGGGTTCGTCCAGCAATAAAATCGGTTGATGGCGGACTAAGCAACGAGCCAGTGCCGCCCGCTGGCGCTGCCCGCCAGAAAGTTGCGCGGGCAGGCGAGGTAAACACGCCTCCAGTGACACTTGAGCGGCAATCTGTTGCAACGTTTTCTTTTGTTCAGTGCTTAACCGCAATCCGGGGTGCAATCCCAAACCAATATTTTGCGCAATGGTCAGGTGGGAAAACAGGTTATTTTCCTGAAACAGCATCGATACAGGGCGCTGGGAAGGCGGGGTATCCGTATGATTTTCGCCATCCAGCCAGATATTACCCTGTTCTGGAAGCTGGAAACCGGCCATTAAACTCAATAATGTGCTTTTACCCGCCCCGCTTGGGCCGAGGATCGCAACGCGCTCTCCGGCCTTTACGCTGACATTAAAATGCATGGCAAGGTGTTCATAAGTATAAATGACATTTTCAAGGTTAATCATGGCGTTGGCCCGGTAAGCGTTCAATCACAGTGAATAAAATAAAACACAGCAGGAGCAGCAGGAGTGCGGTCACGGCACCATCCTGACTGCGATATGCCCCAATTTGTTGATAAAGGTAATAAGGCAAGGTGCGGAAATCCTCATTGCCAAATAACGCGACCACACCAAAATCGCCAATTGATAAGACACAGGCGAAGGCCAGCGCTTGTGCCAATGGCATTTTTAATGCCTTAAGCTCGATCCAGCGTAAACGGTGAATTCCCTGAATATTAAGGGAGTGGCATAAAGGATTGTAACGTTCTGCCAAATCGCGCATGGGATTTTCCAATACTTTTAGCGCATAGGGGATCGCCATCAAGGCGTTGGTCAGAATAATCAGCCCGTAAGGTGATTGGGGTATGCCAATAGTGGTGTTCAACAGGAGAAAAAAGCCTGTCGCAAGGACAATGCCCGGCATGGCAAGGATCAATAATCCGCTGGTTTCCATCGCCTGTCCCCATCGGGAAGCATGACGTAAACGTAATTCGCGGCTGCTCCAGAGCAGCATCATGGTCAGGATGACACACAGCAATCCGGCACCCAGTGCAATAATAATGGAGGTTGTCAGGGCTTGCCATAAAGCCGGTTGGCTTAAGACAGTAAAAATATCACGGTTCAGGCCATCAATGATGACCGCCAATAAAGGGGGAAGCAGCAGCAGTAATGCCATGCCAATCAGTAAACCATCGGATAATTTTCTCAGCCATGAATCCTGTGGATTACGCCACTGTTGTTGATGTCCGTAACCCACGGAAAGTGCACCCTTGAGTTTTTGGCTGAGGAGCACCAAACCGAGGCAGCAAAAAAGCTGTATCAAGGCAAGCAGGGCGGCGTGACCCAGATCGTAGTCGTAACTGAGCGCCTGATAAATCGCCAGTTCGATGGTGGTTGCGGCAGGGCCACCACCCAGTGCAAGTACGGTAGCAAAACTGGCAAAGCACAGCATGAAAATCAGGGCACCGGTCGGTAAAATCTGGCGGCGCAGATAAGGCCATTCGATAAAACGAAAATGCTGCCATTCGTTCATACCAAGCTGGGCGGCAAGTTGCCGTTGCTCAATGGCAATATTGTCCAGGGATTGCAGCAATAACCGTGTTGCCATCGGCATATTAAAGAAAATATGGGCCAGCAGAATGCCCCGCAGCCCGTAAGGTGTAAAACGATATTCCATGCCCAGCGATTGGCAAAGATTGGCCAGCCAGCCGGTTTGACCATAAACAGTCAGCAGCCCGAACAGCGCCACCAAAACAGGCAGGATCAAGGTCATGGCGCATAAGCGCAGAAATAGCCTTTTTCCCGGAAAGTGGCGTCGGTAAAGTGCCCGTGCCAGAAAAATAGCTGGCGTGACCGAAAAGACGGCAGAGAGAAAGGCCTGCCAGAACGTGAATCGAATGACATGCCAGAGATAGCTGTCACTCAAGAACGCTTGCCAATGGCTTTCGGGCGCATTGAACCACAGCGTTGTGAATGCTGACAGGGCAACAATCACCAGCAGGCCGGAGGCAATGACCCCCGGCAATAACCAACCCGCGATTAACGGCTGACAGCGCTTTGCCATGTACGGATCCATTTTGTACGGTGTTTTGCCACATCATCTGCGTTGAATTGCAGCGATTTCTCAGGAACAGGAAGTTGCCTGAAAACATCAGGCAAAGGAATATCAATCACGGGATACATCCATTGCGTAGTTGGAAGAACTTGCTGAAATGCCGGTGAGATCATGAAATTCATGAACTCCTGTGCCAGTTCAGGCTGTTGGCTGGTGGCCACCTGAGCCGCCACTTCAACCTGCAAGTAGTGTCCTTCCTTGAAAAGGGCGGCGGCATAGTTATCTTTTTTCTCCGCCATAATGTGATAGCCGGGTGACGTGGTATAGCTCAAAACCATGTCCCCTTCGCCCTTCAGAAACAGGCCATAGGCTTCACTCCAGCCCTTAGTGACAGTGAGTGTCTTTTTGGCAACTTTCTGCCACGCCTGTGCGGCCTTGTCGCCATAAAGCTCCTGCATCCAGAGCAGTAACCCCAGTCCCGGCGTACTGGTGCGCGGATCTTGATAAATAATTTTCCAATTCTGGTGGCTATTGATTAATTCATCCATACTTTTTGGTGGATGAGGCAGGGTATTTTTGTTGTAGATAAAGGCAAAATAACCGTAATCATAAGGAATAAATGTCGTATTGTTCCATGTGACGGGTAATTTCAGTGTTGAGGTATCAACGTGACTCGGTGTAAATAACCCGGTTTGTTGAGCGGCCTGAATCAGATTGTTATCTAACCCCAGGATAATATCCGCCGGTGTTTTTTTGCCCTCCATCCGCAAACGGTTCAGCAAAGATACCCCATCTTCCAGCGCAACCAGTTTTAGTTCACAACCACATTCTGCTTCGAAGGCTTGTTTGATGGCAGGCCCGGGTCCCCATTCAGAAGCAAATGAATCATAAGTATAAACGGTCAGTGTTGGTTTCGCCTGAGCTGCCTGAACAAAGAGGCAGCCAGAAATAGATAGCATACCGATAGCGATAGGCATAAAACGGGAAAATAATTTCTTGAACACTTTGCTCTCCTGTCGTTGCAACTGATTAACGGTTGCAACTGATTAACGGCTGCAAATATTAATAGCTGCAACATCAATAGTTAATAATATTGATGGTTATAAACATTAATAATTAATGCTTGTCAGTAGCAGATAGCAAAGGATCTGAGAAGGTGCTAAATGAAAATTACAACTGTTATATCAATGATTAGCGTCTCAAATCCCTACGACGGTACTAACCGGTTCAGGTTCGACGGGTTTGTTCTCAGCAGTACTGTTTTGTGACAGCCGCACCCCGTTGAGATAGCAGTATTGTAGAGACTTCGGTTGCTTCTGCAAAGTCTAATCATAGAGGTTTACCGCTTGGGATGAGTGTGAAACAATTAGCTATCTTTTTAAATTTGTTATACCGAGAGGTAGTCTGGTGATCGATGATGATGGCTACCGCCCGAATGTAGGAATTGTAATTTGTAATCGCCAAGGGCAGGTTTTATGGGCCCGCCGTTATGGGCAGCATTCCTGGCAGTTTCCTCAAGGGGGCATCAATCCAGGGGAATCACCAGAGCAAGCGATGTATCGCGAGTTGTTCGAAGAAGTCGGCTTAAATCGCAAAGATGTACGGGTTCTCGCCTCGACCCGGAGCTGGCTGCGTTACAAATTACCCAAGCGTTTGGTGCGTTGGGATACAAAGCCTGTTTGTATTGGGCAAAAGCAACGTTGGTTTTTATTGCAGTTGTTATGTAATGAAGAAGAGATTAATGTGCAGCGCAGTAAAACGCCGGAGTTTGATGGTTGGCGTTGGGTTAGTTATTGGTATCCTGTCCGACAAGTCGTTTCTTTTAAACGGGATGTTTATCGCCGCGTGATGAAAGAATTCTCTTCTATTGTGATGTCAACGCAGGAGCCGGTTTCATTATTACATTCACCTTATTTACATCGTCGTAGAAGAAGCTAGGTCATTGCTATGCTCATGCGCTTACGGGAAATTGTCGAAAAGGTTGCGATGGCAACCCATTTATCTGAAGCGCTTGAGCTATTGGTCAATGAAACCTGTCTGGCAATGAACACGGATGTCTGTTCTCTCTATTTGGCTGATCATCAACGGCAATGTTACTACCTGATGGCCACTAAAGGGTTAAGCAAACCCAAAGGGAAAGCAATCAGTCTGGCCTTTGATGAAGGCGTTGTGGGGCAAGTTGGGCGTTTGTCTGAATTAATTAATCTTGCTGACGTTCGTGACCATCCCAGTTTTAAATATATTCCCCAAGTGAAAGAAGAAAGTCTGCGGGCTTTTTTAGGTGTACCGATTATTTATCGTCGCCAGTTGCAGGGAATATTAGTTGTCCAGCAGCATGAGCGACGGCTATTTAATGAAAGCGAAGAATCTTTCATGGTGACATTGGCGATGCAGCTTGCTGCTGTTCTCGCCCAAGCGCAAGCAAAAGGATTATTCGGCCGATATCGCCAGATCCGTATCAAGGCGCTCGCCATTTCTAACGGCATTGTGATGGCGCAGGGATGGCAAGATTGCTCCCAACCTTTGTTAGAACAAGTCACTGAAGCATTAACGCTGAATTATCAGGCTGAGCGCTCAAGGCTGACGTTTGCCCTTGAAGAAGCCACCGCGGAATGCCGCCGTATCAGTAAGCGTTTTACGGCCAGTTCACAAAAAGAAAGCGCCGCTATTTTTGATCTCTATTCCCATCTATTAAATGATCCCCAACTCAAACAAGATCTGTTTTATTCTGTCGATAACGGTTTTGTGGCGGAGTGGGCGGTCAAGACGGTGATTGAGAAATATGCCGAACAGTTTGCCAGCTTGCAAGATCCTTACATGCGAGAAAGGGCATCCGATCTGCGGGCGCTGGGGCAACGGGTGTTGTTCCATCTGAATGATTCCTTCACGGGAACAAGGCAATGGCCGGAGCGTTTTATTCTGGTTGCTGATGAACTCAATGCCAACCTGTTGGCTGAATTGCCAGAGGATCAATTGGTTGGTGTGATTGTGCGGGATGGCGCGACTCACTCCCATTCTGCAATACTGGTTCGTGCGATGGGGATCCCCGCTATCATGGGGGCGGACATCCAGCCTGAGCTATTACACAACCGGACACTCATCCTTGATGGTTATCGCGGAGAGATTCTGATTGAGCCAGCGCCTCTGGTTGCTCAGGAATATCAACAAATCATCGAGGAAGAACGAGTTCTCAGCAAGCTGGCGGAGTGTGAACAGCAGAAGCGAGCGCGGCTAAAAAGCGGAGAACGAATTCTGGTGCAGCTCAACGCTGGCCTGAGTTTGAAACATGAACAGCAGATAGAAGACAACATTGATGGTATTGGGCTATACCGCACAGAAATTCCTTTTATGTTGCACAGCGGGTTTCCCTCCGAAGATGAGCAGAAAAACCGCTACCAAGAGATACTGGAACTTTTTCCTGATAAGCCCGTCGTGTTGAGAACACTGGATATTGGTGCTGACAAACAACTTCCCTATATGCCGATCAATGAAGAAAATCCTTGTCTGGGGTGGCGGGGGATCCGCATTACACTCGATCAACCGGAAATATTCCTGATCCAGCTTCGGGCGATGCTCAAGGCCAACGCCCAGACGGGCAATTTAAAAATACTCTTGCCGATGGTGACAAGCATTGAAGAAATTGAGGAAGTCGGCAAGCTGATTGAGAGAGCGAAAGTTGAAGTAGAACAAACGCTGGCTGATACCATTACCATGCCCCAGATTGGTATTATGCTCGAAGTCCCTTCTACCCTTTTTTTGCTGCCCCAATTAAAAAAACGGATTGATTTTGTTTCTGTGGGTACGAATGACCTGACCCAATATTTGCTTGCAGTGGATCGCAATAATACACACGTCGCTTCGCTGTATGATAATTTACATCCTGCGGTGATCCGCGCCCTGAAACTGGCCTTGGATGAATGCCAACGCCTTGATCTCCCTATCAGCGTATGCGGAGAAATGGCCGGCCTGCCAATGGGAACATTGATATTACTTGGCTTGGGCTATCGCAGCCTGAGCATGAGTGGCCACAGCGTTCCGCGTACCAAGTATTTGCTGCGGCATTTGGATGCCAATGAGCTTGGGCATCTTATTGAATTGATACTGAAAGCCGAAACCAGCCATGAGGTAAAAGCGCTGTCAGCCGAATTTATGGAATCACATGGCTTGGGTGGTTTGATTCGGGGTGGTAAGTAGCCTCTTTCAACTTTCAGCATCTTCATGCTTGCAACCACTTGCCGTTTAGTGGTGGGAGCAAATCCCCTGCCTGTGTTATTATCCGCGATTATTTGTCTTAACTTATTCAAGTCATATAATTTATTCGCACAAGATCATTTATTCACAATATCATTCATTCACACAACATGATTTTTAGTGGGGAACGATGAGCACTATTTATCTGGCATTTCCTAATATTGACCCAGTCATCTTTTCAATCGGGCCTGTATCCCTCCATTGGTATGGTTTTATGTATCTGGTTGGTTTTGTTTTTGCCATGTGGATGGCAAATCGCCGTGCAGCAAAACCAAACAGTGGTTGGGACAAAACCGAAGTTGAGAACTTGCTGTACGCAGGGTTTGTCGGGGTTTTCGTCGGTGGACGCCTCGGTTATGTACTGTTTTATAATCTCCCGATGTTCCTGGATAACCCTCTCTATCTGTTTAAAGTTTGGGATGGGGGAATGTCTTTCCACGGCGGGTTGGTCGGCGTTGTTTGCGCCATGTGGTGGTTTTCCCGCCGCACCAAGCGCCATTTCTTACAGGTCGCGGATTTTGTCGCGCCATTAGTGCCTTTTGGTTTGGGCATGGGGCGTATCGGTAACTTTATCAATGGCGAATTATGGGGGCGGGTTACGCTGGATACACCGTGGGCAATGTTATTTCCCGGTTCCCGCAGTGAAGATATTGCCATCGCCAGCGCCAATCCTTCGCTGTGGCCCATTCTGGAAAAATACGGTGTCCTGCCCCGCCATCCCTCACAGTTATATGAAATGGTGCTTGAAGGCATTGTATTATTTATCATCCTCAATTTATTTATCCGTAAACCGCGTCCGATGGGGAGCGTTTCAGGCTTATTCCTGATTGGTTACGGTGCATTTCGCATCATCGTCGAATTTTTCCGCCAACCTGACGCACAACTTGGGCTGTTTGAAGGAATCAGTATGGGGCAAATACTGTCTATCCCGATGATTCTGGCGGGGATACTGATGATGATATGGGCATATAAATGCCCCGGCAACAAAACTCGTAATAACAAGGTACAAGAGGCAAAATGAAACAGTATCTGGATTTAATGGAAAAAGTGCTGAAAGAGGGCACAGCAAAAGATGACCGTACAGGAACGGGAACACTCTCTATCTTTGGTCATCAGATGCGTTTCAATTTGCAAGAAGGCTTCCCACTGGTCACCACCAAGCGTTGTCATATTCGCTCGATTATCCATGAATTGCTTTGGTTCTTACATGGCGATACCAATACCCAATACCTGCATGATAATGGCGTGTCCATTTGGGATGAATGGGCTGACGAAAATGGCGACTTGGGGCCGGTTTATGGTAAGCAATGGCGTGCGTGGGGCGCTGCGGATGGTCGTCAAATCGATCAATTGACGCAGGTTATTGAGCAGTTGAAAAGTGATCCTGATTCACGTCGGATCATCGTTTCCGCATGGAACGTTGGGGAGTTGGATAAAATGGCATTGGCGCCATGCCATGCTTTTTTCCAGTTCTACGTCGCCGGCGGTAAACTTTCCTGCCAGCTTTACCAGCGCTCTTGTGACGTGTTTTTAGGCTTGCCATTCAACATCGCCAGCTATGCGTTATTGGTGCATATGATGGCCCAGCAGTGTGATCTTGAAGTGGGTGATTTTGTCTGGACGGGTGGTGATACTCATCTTTACAACAATCATTTGGAACAGACCAAACTTCAATTAAGCCGTGAACCGCGCGCATTACCTCAGTTAGTGATTAAGCGGAAACCAGACTCACTGTTTGATTATCGCTTCGAAGACTTTGAGATTGTGGATTATGATCCGCATCCCGGTATTAAAGCCCCGGTTGCGATTTAATCCTCTTTTTCCATCCCCAAATTTGGGGATGGAAAATATATTTAGCCGCATCAATTATTCATTCCATTAATCATATTTCGAACTGAAAATTCATCCCGCGAGAACTTGACATTTTTTAATCAACAAGTAGATTGACTGTTTATAACATCAACAGTAGGTGAGGTGGATATGTTAAATAATTCAGTCATTGAATCATCTTTTATAACTGGGCAATTAAGTCTTGATGCAGTGGTCATTGATCTATTCAGATATAGTAATGGGTATATTGTTATTACAGACAATAGCCCTTTTTATCCCAAAAATTATAAATGGAGAGATCAAAAAAGTGATAGGGGTGTTATCACCTTTAATCACCATGAATTAAATATTATTAAGACTTATACGGCGGCTATCATTGACGGACAGATTTATATTGACCAGAATATACCTAATAAATTAAAGGCAGAAGATAAACTTATTCCAGCACACTATTTAGCATCATTAAACGGTGTGGAAGATCAATCTATCATAGGTGAAAAAGTTAAATTATCTGTTGATGCTGAAACCAGACATAAAATCAGTGCCGCGCATAGCATGGCACACTTTATGTCTTTAGCCTTAAACAAGTCGGCTAATAAATATTGGAATAAAGATTATGAAACGGATAGCCTAGGGCATTTTAACTTGGATAAGGCAGCAATATTTAAATCATCAATTTCTGAGTTAAAATCAATAGATATATATAGGTTTGGTAAATCGATCAAGAAAAAAGGGTTTGATAAATCTTCATTTATGGAAAACCTTGACAAAGCCAGTGAAGAAATAAATCTCACGCTGAAAAATTGGCTTGCAACAGGGAGTGAAATACAGGTTGAATATACATCAAAAAATATTCAAGATTTACGATTATGGAAAAGTATAGTAGAAAATCACCCTGTTGTTATTCCGTGTGGTGGAACCCATATAAGAAGTACAGCAGAAATCAAGGATGTCAAGGTGGAAATAAACCCTGGGGAAAGTGATGAATATATTGTAATCATAACACATTGTGATTTGAGATAATAAAATATGATCAGTTTTGAATTGATGTCTGTATTTATTCTATTGGCGTTGCTCTCTTACCTGACTCCTGGCCCTGATTGGGCTGTTATCAGTAAAGGCGTATTTAAGAGTAAAAGAGAAGGGATTGTCACTGCATTTGGCGTGCAATCAGGGTTGTTTTTTCATCTTGTTTTAGGATCATTAGGTGCTACAGTTATTCTGGCAACATCGAAAACAGCGTTCAATATATTGCAAATTATCGGCGCCTTTTATCTTGTTTATCTGGGAAGTTCGGGGTTAAGAGAGATTTATCTCAATAAAAATCAACAACTGTCAGTTACTGTTTCACCAGATATAATTAAGAAAAAAAGAAATCCTTTTTTAATTGGGCTATTGGCTAATGTATTTAACCCTAAAGTAGCCATATTTTTTATCAGTATTTTGCCTCAATTTATTAACCCATCACTACCTCCTCTTAGACAAGTTATCATACTTGGTATGATTGACATTATCATTGGGATCTTTTGGTGGATTATATTTGTTTATGCTCTGTCTTATATTCAGCGTGTATTTTTGAAAGGTAAATCCCAAATTATTATTGAATCTATAACTAATGTTTTTTTGCTTTTATTTGGATTTATTATGTTAATAGGTGCTGTTTTTATGTGAGGTTTTTTCACCAAGGCATATTATTTCTGTCCAAATTTATCTATAGCGTCATGTGGCATCAATATAAAATCAATTGATGCTGTTATTATATTTTAATATATGAGGTTAGGTAATGAAAGGTAGAGATTTAATTATTGTATATGATGACTCTTTTTATAAAGAATTAGGAGAAAATAATATTGCAAAGAATTCATTTAATAATATAATTAATTTTTTTAAGTATTATTATTTTAATTTGTGTAATATATATGATTATATATCAAAAGGAAATGAACTGAGTAATATTGACATATTGCTTACAACTAATGATATATCACAAAATAATCTGGAGGAACAACCAAAGTTATCTATTATATTTTCTTTGTCGGAAATTTACGCCCATGAAGAAATTCACACTGTAAGCAAAGACATTACTGCTAAGTATATAGAGTTTAAACATAAAGAATTTAATTATTTAAATCAGCTTAATGGAGAAATGAAAATAGTTTACGCAGGAGATGAATTCTATTTGCATGGTAATTATGTTAGGCACTTTGTTGATTATAAAGGATGGCAGGAATTTATAAAATACGACAATTTTGTTATTGGATTGAAAAAAGAGGAGAGCAATAGGAGATTCTACTATCTTGGTTTATTGAATACCTATTCTTCTTTCTATTTTGCAAAATATGATAATGAGATTTTTTTGAAGAAAATCATTGGGGATATTATTGGCGGAGATTACAAAGAACGCCATTTAGATCCAAGAATAAAATTTTCTAATAGTGTAATGGAGTATAAAGAATCAGAGACTACCTCTGATTTATCTAAAATAAAAGGAAATCATATTACTTATGTGAATAACGATGAGTTAATTAAAAAAGGATTCTATGATGATGTGCAATACAGCCCTTATAATCATCTGGATAAATTCCTTTCTGAAAGTTTTAAACGTATAATTTACCTTAACCAAGAAATCATAGAGAATTTATATCATTTTAAAAACTATGGTAATGATTATGGTGTATTTTTATTAAAGGGCTTGAGTTTTGAGAATGCTTTACCGCCAACTCCATCACATGCGTTGAATTATCCCGATCGAGGGAACTTTTATGGTGAATTGTGGTTAGCCATGATTTCGGAATTTCTCGGTTATGCTGTTGGGTATTCACAGGAAAAAAATGGCAATATATTCCAAAACTTGGTTCCAAATATCAAAAAAGAGTTCCTATTGTCATCGGAAAGTTCGAAGAAAGAGCTTGATTTTCATACTGAAATTGCTTTTCATCCATTAATATGTGATTACGTTTTATTATATTGTTTGCGTCAAGATCATGAAAAAATGGCGAAAACGTTTACATCAAGCGCTAAGATGATGCTGCTCGATTTATCTCTTAGGGAAATTCAAATATTGTTTGAACCACTTTTTGTAACAGGAATTGACTATTCCTATGGTAGTCCCAATGGGGTAAAAGGTAATGGCCCGTTGACTTCAATTTTTTATGGCAATCCTAATGATCCTTATATGATCTATGACTTAGATTTAATGAAAGGGCTTAATGCTGAGGCAGAACTTGTCCTTGATAAACTCAAAAAGATTGCTAACAAACATAAATATTGGGTTGCCCTCGAAGCAGGAGACTTGCTTATCATTGATAATAATCGATGCGTGCATGGTCGTACCGAGTTTATACCGCGTTATGATGGCTATGATAGATGGTTATTGCGAACTTGTGTGTTAACGAATATTAAGCAGGCAATTCCTGATATCCTTGAGGAACCTCGGGTTATTAATACACGATTTATAATTTAGATTTTTCCTTAATCAAATTCCTCTGATTATGTAATGATTTTTTAATGTTTATTTAAGATTTTTCTTTCTTAATATGTCAATAAAGATAATGTGCATTTAATTTATGATGGGAAAGTTTAATTTAAATAAATAAAGCTATGTGCTGATTTAGATGAAGAAATTAAAGGGCGGACTATTGTTCTGCTCTTTTTTATTTTCACTATTAAAACCTTGATTTTATTTTGTGAGCTATCACGCAATTAAAATGTAAAAAAACAAAATCCCTGTCTTTTCTTCAAACCTCTTCGCATAATTAAACTATGGCCCTGTTTATTTGGTTTCTAATCGTAGATATTTCTCTTGAACAACATCGGACAGGATAGAGAAGTCAGGGAATGATGGAATATAAATGTATTCACCAGCAAAATGGATTTACATTATTGGAGTTACTGGTAGCGATGCTCATTATTTCGATTAGCTTGTCTTGGGGATTGTACCATTGGGGGAAATACCAAAGCCGTCTGCATTTGCAATCAGCGGTGCATAATGTGCTGTCTTTTATGGAAAGGCAGCAGGCTTTGGCAAACTATTTAAATCAGGATCGTACCTTGTGGCTAGTGATAGGGCAGTCTTGGTGTTTGGTATCGTCGATAACTAAAATAGCGGCTTGCGATGAAGGGGATGGGGAACGGGTGACTTCTCCTCATGAAGAGGTGTTTTTATCCTTTTCCACGACTGATCGCATTGATTTTTATGGTATCAGAAATACCGCAATGCCTGCCAGTTTCACCTTGGCAAATCCGGCGGGTGAAATTAGTGTCGTCATTTCAGGGCGTGGGAGGATCAGGACATGCAGCAATACCATTAACCCGCTTCCTCATTGTGAGGGAATAAAAAACCCGTGACGCCGACTCGTTTTTATTTCAAACCAAAACAGGAAGGATTTTCCTTGTTGGAAATCATGGTGGCTCTGTTAATCAGTAGCGTGATTTTTGTTGCCATGACGAAAACCTATCCGGTTCTGTCAGGGCAAGTTCTCGATCTCTACCGAAAATATAGACTGCATTATTTGGTGGATAGAACCGCCCATTTGATGGAGAAAGATATCCGGCGGGCAGGTTATTGCCGGGACAGGGAACAGTGCAAAGGTGAGCCATTGATCATTCAAAATAAAAATACGGAAGCTGTTAATTCCTGTTTTATTGTCGCTTTTGATCTCAATTTAAATCATCGATGGGAAAAACCTGATCATATTGACGCTGAATTTTTTGGTTATCGCTTAAATAACCGTCTCCTTGAGTGGAAAAGAGGGACGGGAGATTGTCAGGAAAATGGTTGGGAAAGGTTATTTGATCCCAAAGAGATTGTGATTGATCGCTTTCATCTTGAGAAGTCACGGGCAAAAAGCGGGATAATTTTTATCACATTGTCTCTTGATGCCCATTGGTTGAAATCCCCATCGATTGTATATCGCTATCAAGCGACAATCCGGCTGCGCAATATCAGGGAAAAAGCGATATCAGGAAAAACCTATGGCGGATAAGCAACAGGGAAATATTCTGCTGGTATCGATAATGATGCTATTGGCACTGAGTTTGATGATGTTGAAAGCGCTCCATTATCAACAGGAAAGCGCGATGCTTATGATGATGGATGAACAAAATTATTTGCAGGCTTTTGGGAGGGCTGAATCATCACTGGTATGGGGAAAGGCGCAATCATGGCCGGTCCGTCAGCAGGAAGCTGGGGCTTGGTCTTGTCTGCAACAAACGGAATTTCACCTGACCAGTTGCCTCAAGCACTATTCAGGCAATCTTTTCTTATTAAAAGGGATTGCTCAATTCACATCAGGCGAAAAACTTGAACTTTATCAATGGATGAAACAGATGAAACCCTTAAATCAAGATACACTTATTTCTGGTGAACTGATCCCTATTGACAGTGGTTGGCTGGATTTTTGTCCTGTCTCTCAGGCTGAATTTTGTTGATGAAAATATTTAGCTTATTTGGGCGGCAAGGACGCCAGAAGGGCATGAGTTTGCCCGAAGTCATGGTTGCGTCTGCGGTATTTGCGATCTCTTTATTGGGTTTAATGCGTTACCATCAGGCATTGTCAGCCAATTTCCAACACTATTGGGGGCAGCTTAAGGCGGTGCGATATGCCCATGACCAGTTAGAACAATACGAACGTCTGGCAGGCCAGATTGATTTGCAGAAAAAGGAAGGAGAAGCGATACCGCAGGGCGGGAAAATGGAATTTCAGCGAAAATTTCACGCTTGGGGATGCTATCAAGTAACGATTAAGCTGACAGTACATTACAATAAACCCAGTAAATTAGAACGTTGGTTTTGTGCCAGTGGGAAGAATATAACCAATATCCATTATAGTCCATTCCTATCAATTAATTAAAATAAAATCAAATAATTGCTTTTATTTTATTCTTTTGAAGTCCATTACCATCTTCCTAAATATCTACAATTTATTGTATAGTGTTTTGTATAGAGTTTCCCTGTGTGATTTTTCTATACAACATTATTGGTGATTTATGAAGCTGACAGATTTGGCAATAAAGCGAGCCAAACCAAAGGAAAAAGCCTATACATTGGCGGATGGCAACGGGCTATCTTTATTGATTGATACCAATGGTTCCAAAGGCTGGCGCTATCGTTATCAATTTGCGGGTAAAACTAAAATGATCTCATTAGGTACTTACCCGGTAATCACACTCACTGAAGCCAGAACCAAACGTAACGAAGCCAGAAAATTAGTTGCTAATGGAATCAATCCCAGTGAAGTTAGAAAAGCTGAAAAGATATCTGCCGCAAACCTGATAGAAAATACCTTCAAAAATATAGCATGGGAGTGGTACGAAAAACGAAAAGACAGATGGGCAGCTTCCTACGCAATAGAAATGATGGAAACATTTGAAAAAGATGTTTTTCCCTACATAGGCAACAGACCGATTGTTGAGATTAAGCCAATGGAATTGATGGCTGTTTTATCAAAGTTGCATGATCGAGGAGCGGCAGTAAAACTCCAAAAAGTTCGCCAACGCTGTGGAGAAGTGTGGCGATATGCAATAGCTACAGGGAGAGCTGAATATAACCCCGCGCCT
>NZ_JAQRFK010000199.1 GCF_028598745.1 Xenorhabdus sp. IM139775 | reverse complement strand
CACTGAATCAATTCTGCGCAATAATATTTGAACCTCCATAAACAGGCTAATTGAACATTAATTAAACTAAAATGCGATTGTTTTTTTCAACCATAAACCCTGTCTCGCTCTCAATTGCCAACCCTGTTTGATTTATTGACGACACTATTTAGATTCTATTAAACCTCGGTTTAGCGCAAACGGTGAAATGGGCATATGAGGCTGTACCTAATTACCGGGAAATTAACGGAAAATCGTTATCACGGAATATCACGTTGAATGCAGATGATGTGGGTGCCGCAACAACCAAATGGGTGTCTGATGAGTTTTTTAAACAATACACTGGACTGGTTGAAGTTTCGGCGAAATGGCCGCGGATTAATTTCTCACCCAACTCTTCCAGTGACTACTTTGCAATAGAGGCCGATTTTTCAAGCAGAGATCCCTATTTGACGTTCTATAAACGGAATAGGCGTACCGGAGACAATATATTCAAGGTTGTGTTTCCCAGTAAAAATGGCACTATCACGCTGAGCACAGATTACACGGTAGTTGACGGATTTCTAAAAAAATCCTCGCCCATCATCAAAATATGGAGTGACGGGCATTTTGAAACCAACGACGAATCAGGGGGTGCAACGGTTGAGCGCCTGTCTGAGGGGGTATACCTCATTAAAAACGTGTTGGGATTCAATGCTGATGCTGCGTGGGGCGGGGTCGATGGCGGGGTTGAAATTCCGCTATGCAAAAACAAACTGCCGCTGATTTGGGTCAACTATGAGGTGTTGCCCGATGGTGCGATAAAAATCACGACATATCACAGAGAGCACCCCAACGCGCCAGAATTCGCTAAAAATGAGCGTCAGGGCTATTCAGACGGGGATTTGATTGATATTCCGGTTGGTAGGTCTATTTCTGTTCGTGTCCAGATGCCCGAGAATTCTATTTGGAACCAACAACAGAAAAAATTAGCTGAGGCGCAATAAACAAAGGGGCTATGCGCCCCTAATAATCACTCTGGCGCTTTAGGCCAGTCAATGTCTGGTGCTGCTGAACAGTCTACACGGTTCAATAGCACACAGTATCGTTTCCACGCTGTCAGCGCCTCCCGTTCTGCGTCCGTTGCCATTTCGAGGTCAACGGCATATTG
>NZ_JAQRFK010000198.1 GCF_028598745.1 Xenorhabdus sp. IM139775 | reverse complement strand
CTGAACCCTGCCCGACGTTAATCGGTGAAGACAAAATCCCGCCCGGCGTGACTTTCAGAAAACTGCCGCCGACTTTCAGGGTAATTTCTGCCGCGGCTTCCAGCACCACTTTACCGCCGCTTTTCAGGTGGATTTCCTGCCCGCTGTCAATCACCGTAGCGTCGCCGGTCTGGATATGCTGGCTGCCGGCAATCCGGTGGGAGACATCGCCTTCGGTGGTGATTTTGCGTGAACCGGCGACCTGATGATGGTCATCGGCGCGGATATCGTGGTAACGGTTATTATCAATGCGTTGTTTCTGGTCATGTTTGATATGCCAGTACGCATCGTTTTCAATATGGGCGGTAAAATCTTTCTGGCCGTGGACATAGACTTCTTCACTGCCTTTGGCATCTTCAAACCGCAGTTCGTTAAAGCCCTTGCCCTTGTGCGTCTTGGTTTTGAAGGTCGTGCGGGTTTTCTCGGCAGGTAAGTCCAGCGGTGGGCGGTTGAGGCCGTTATAGACACTGCCGGTAACAATTGGTCGGTCAATATCGCCATAAAGCCAAAGCCGTTACCGTTCCAGCCCTGTGCGACGCGAACCCAGCAGGATGCGCTGTCATCGGCTTGGTCATAGCGGTTTCATCACCGTCCGCTAGTGGCTTGTAATGAAACGGCGGGCGGTAGTCAGCGAGGCCGTCGATAAAACTGAACTGGTTGGTCAGTGTGGTGCCCTCACCACTGTTATCGCCCAGTGCCTGCGGGCATTCAGCGGGGCGTGCAATAGCGGTGATCACCTTGCCTCCGTGATCGGTGGCATCATTTAAAATAATCACTGCTTTACCTGCCATGTTTATCCCTCCATTACCATTCACCATAGGGATAGGTTTTTCCTTTGATAAAGGCTTTTATCCTCTCGGAATACTCCCCGTAGCCATCAGAATGTTTGGTTTTCCCCTGACATACTGTCATCTTATCGCCGGAAACTGATTCGCCCGTCGAGATCAGAATATTATCGCCATTGTTTTTATCGATGCCGCGTAACCAAGCGCGGGCAGCCCCCCCCGGAGCCAGACCAATGAATATCGTATTTCGGTAATCAGGTGGCTGTTTTTCATACCCCGGATAGAAAGCAGGTTCACGCATCAGTTGTCGAACTTTAGGCGTGAAGTTAAACAGGGTCTGGAAAG
>NZ_JAQRFK010000197.1 GCF_028598745.1 Xenorhabdus sp. IM139775 | reverse complement strand
GGGATGATGCCCCTTCTGCGGGCAATATGAGGACCAAGAGAGCGGTTTATACTATAATTTTCATCGTTATTACTCCCCGGAGACGGCGCAGTATATTTCGCCCGATCCGCTGAATTTGGCAGGCGGATTTAATCCATATGGGTATGTGCATAATCCGGTGGGGTATGTAGATCCGTTTGGGTTAACAAAAGCCCCAGTTTATGAAAATCCTGGGCATCATGAGCCGGGATATTTACCAGATAGGCAGGTGCCATTTAATAGTACCAAGAGTGTAATACCGCCTAATGCTGAGGAACTTTTTAAACACAGTCAGGTAGACCCTAATGATCCTAAAACTCGCTGGATAAAAGTTGGTGAGGGTAAAAAATCTGTTTGGCATAGATTCCAAAGTAATGCAGCAGATGGTTCTGGAGCTTTCCATTGGAATGGATCAACTGATGGTGTCGATATTAGGGGTAAACCCAGAGCTATAGATACTAAAAATGTACCTAGATTTGCTAGAAACATGGAAGGAATTAAAGGCTGTAAAAAATGACATATATCATAGGTGATAAATCTACTTTTGCTGTTGAATATTCTCTTGAAAATAGAGAGAAGTTAATTGGGCGGGCAAGGCTCTGGATTAACGGTTCTTTTTTGGGAACTCTGAGCGATACAATATTTTTTGATGGTTATTTGGTTGGCGGGCTTACAGATATTTTGAATAAACCTAAATTGAATGAAAGATATTTAGCTAATGATAATCACTTAATCTATGATTCATTAGAAAAGGATATGAGTCTCTTTGATGATGAACAATATGATTTAGCAAGATCTTTCTCTGTTAATTTTGGTACATGGTCAGATTATTTTGATGTGTACTCATATAAGGTAACCGACAATATAGGGGCTATTCTTTGGAAATGTACCGGACATAATGATGGATTGGAAGATTTGGTAGAATACCCGAACTGTATTTTTTATGAACAATTTAAATATGATGAATTGGTTAACATAATAAATAGACTTCGTTCAGTGGGATCTTAATAATGAAATCTTCTATAAATATCCCTATTGTATTGTAGCTAAGTCTAAATAATAAGCCGGAAAGATCACCGCGATCTTCCGGCTTTATTCTGTTAAGAGCTGCTCACTCCCTGCCCTTAGCGGCTTTTGTAGTCGCCAATCAGCTC
>NZ_JAQRFK010000196.1 GCF_028598745.1 Xenorhabdus sp. IM139775 | reverse complement strand
TTTAAACACTATTTAGCATTATGAAAAACAATAAAAAAGCCCCTGACATTCAGAGGCTAAACTTGCGAAAACACGAGGACAGAATATTTACAAACTTTTTCATTTACACAGTGATAAATCTTTTACATAGGTGGTTGGTGACATCCACGATAATTTATCGCATGTCAGATAACCATCACTTTTTAACTTATAATCAACATAAAAAGAGATAGGAAAACCAATTATAAATGATGCAATCATCAACCTACTAAGATATTTAACAACTATCTTGTTAAATTTAGGTAGTCTATCAAAGATAAAGAAAAAAACAGAGCCTGATAACGAATATAATAATAGAGGTGAAGACATAACAACCATGACAACAGTGCCAGAAAATCTTATTTCATCTTTCATTAATATTAATGAAAGAGCATCGTCAATAATGAAAGCAACTATAAATGTCATTAACAATAATAATATTAGCACACCTAATGCTTTAAGGTATTTACTATTCACCTAAACCTTCCTAATCCATTAAAAAAATGCCGTAAATCCGCTTCCGGTGTTCTTGGTTTTCTCTTCATTTCTTCTTTTATGAGTGCTATTAATTTTTCACTTATCCCATATTGCTTATCAAGAGCATCTAAAATATAAGCCACTGCAAAACCAGCAAGTAGAACTATTCCCGCAACAGCAATTATACTGCCACCTAAAGCGGCTGTAGCAATTAAAGCTGAACCGACAGCCCAAGAGGCTGTCGCGATAATAGCAGTTTTAGCCATATCCATGGTTACATTTCCAAGAAAATCGGCTAGCGTATATTCATCCTTAAAAATACTTTCTATTACTCGATATCCAATAGAAAAAATGATGGAGAATCTAACTCCTTGAACAACGCTTGCATTAAGACCCTGCTGCCCAATTCCCATTCCAAGCATTTGGGGATTTTGGGCACGATATCGTGTCCCCATGATACGACTCCTAAGACCTGCATGCCCTGATATGTGAATATACCTTTCCCCATTTTTTCCTACATGTTCTGCCGCTTTAATGCCTAAGCTCTTAAATTCTCGAACAACATCATGGAATCCACGTGAATCATAGATATTTCCTGCGTAGGTAGATATGGGATCAGTGACAGAAAATACACGCGCCATAGGATTTTTTTTCTTGTATCCTGCGTCCGTACCTCTTGCAAATGCTTCTTCAT
>NZ_JAQRFK010000195.1 GCF_028598745.1 Xenorhabdus sp. IM139775 | reverse complement strand
ATTAATCGGCTCCTGCCGGCTTAATGGTGTAGACCCGGAAGCGTGGTTGCGGTACGTCATCAGCCATATAGCTGACTGGCCATCAAACAAGGTACATGAGCTGCTTCCCTGAAAACTCAACCTGACCAATATCTAATCGTCAATACGGTTCAAATGAGCCGCTTACGTACGCTCCACGGTAAAAGCAAGAAAGCCGGAAGATCACGGGGATCTTTCCGGCTTTCTTGGTGTTTACTCTCTACTCAGAAGTAATTCTTTCCATTTCTCAAGATAACCTTTGAATTCTTCTATGGTTGCGATCTCAAGACTTTCTTCTGTGTATTCGTTAAAGATCTCGACACCATCTGGCTTGATAGTAACAGTGTGGGCATTACCTGTACCTTCCCATTGAGGTAATTCACCATTGCTTACTGATTCACACCAAGAAATATACTCCTCAACTCCATGCAAACTACCTTGCACATCATCATTGAAAAACCAAGCAACGAGACGATATTCTTCACCTGCTTCAGCACGAGAATAACCATCTTTATCAATATAAAATTTCATTCTTACTTAACCTTCTCATAAACAGGGAATGCTGTATTTATATTTCCGTTCTTATCAAGATAACCACCAATTTTAACTCCGCTTGGTGATACACCTTCCCACTTACTGCCTTGCATCGTGGCGTTTTTATAAGCTCCTTTTATTTCCGACATTACCTGCTGACGATTCCAAGATTGAGGGAAGAATGTTGATTCGGGGCCTTTTTGTACCCATTGACCAGTTTGAGAATTAAATACCTCAACTTTTCCTCGATAAACACCCTGAGAATTTGGAAGATCTGTAATTCCAGTGATACGTGCTTTCCCTTGATGGCCTATACTTGCTTCGTGATGAAAACCAACGGCATTTCCTTTTCGGTTAATTTCACCGTGGAAGACATGATCAACATTAATTTTTAGATTGCCACAATCTTCACCCGCCAATCCATATGGATCGACCCATCCCGTCGGATTATGCACATACCCATACGGGTTAACCCCGCCCAGCAGCCCTATCGGGTCTTAGGGACTGTCCCGACACGACCATACTTTTTAGGCGGGATTTTTTCTTTAATAACAGCTTGTTAAAGAACCTGTTTTACCCGTTGGGGTAAAGATTTTTTGCCCGATCCCCGATGTGCACTTTCAGGCTATTTTGTTTATTTACCGGGGTGCAGTATAGCGCCTGTGCTC
>NZ_JAQRFK010000194.1 GCF_028598745.1 Xenorhabdus sp. IM139775 | reverse complement strand
AGGTTCATGTGATCATGTTCATAAAGTGCCCTGACATCAGTACCCGAAGTTAAGCTGGCACGAAAGGCATTCGGGGCGAACTGTTCGATAAACTCATCCCACAACACATGGGAGCGGCTGTTCCACCGGATCGCGTAGCCGACCAACTTTTTATCTGACGCTGACAAGGAGGCGGTGCGGATTTCAAAATCATTCTTCATCTTCTGGGCTCCAAGACTGAAAAGGGGCGTTGTGCCCCTCTTGCTTACTTACTGGCTTTAACTTCCAGCACCTTGATCGCGTTGGAATCCACCAGCCCGCCGCCCAAATATTTATCACAGTGCACCTTATAAAATCCCGGTTCGGTGATATTGTCGGGACGGGTGCGGGTGCCTGTTTCATGGTCAACGATAAAGTAACCGCGTTTAAAATCACCCAGACCGATCACACCCTCCGGCATAAATTCGAGGTAGTGGACAGGTAAGCCCAACAGCATATCGGGATCACCCGCCTGTAAGCGCTCCCGCCAGAT
This sequence comes from Xenorhabdus sp. IM139775, assembly GCF_028598745.1. Taxonomy (GTDB): domain Bacteria; phylum Pseudomonadota; class Gammaproteobacteria; order Enterobacterales; family Enterobacteriaceae; genus Xenorhabdus. The sequence continues at coordinate 711 of NZ_JAQRFK010000194.1, read as the reverse complement.
ATAATCGCCATTGCCATTTTTCAGTTTTTGTACTTGGGCGGCAGTTGTGGAATTCATCACCCAGACGGCATTTTTACGGTATTTGTTCTTGAGTAAGAATTTCAGGTCAATCAGGCTATCGGCGGAAAGTGCGGTTACTCCCAGCTTTTGTAAAGTGCCAAACGCGCGAATCTTGTCAGTTTGAGTATCACGAGAATAAGACAGGAAGCCTTTCGCTTTTTTACTGCCGTCACCGCTGACGAGATCCGTTTCTTCGGTATCAATGAATGTGTCGGCAATTTCAGAAGTCAACCAACCTAAAATATCTACATCGCTAAAATCGATAATCTCTTGGGTCGTTTTGGGATAAGCGTAAATTGGGAACAGCTTAATGCTGACTTCTTCCATTTTAGGTGTGGCAGTCTCGCCGCGAGCCTTGCCTTCTTCGCCGTGTGCCACGGCTGCGCCACCGACCGAAACAAGCTGTTTGTATTCGTTACTGCGTGTGGTCTTAATTGTACAAATCCGGCGCATCACTGACTCATCAGTCAGTTGTTGCATAATTTGTTTGCTCAATTCGGGAATAACGGTATAGCCGCCTTCTGACGGAACACCCGTGGATAAGGCGCGGGTTTCGCCCGTCACGATGTAGTGGCGCAATTCATCATTGTTGAGTTTTTTGCTGGTCGGCTGGGATTTTACTTGATTGCGTTCTTCATCAGCCAGTGACTC
>NZ_JAQRFK010000193.1 GCF_028598745.1 Xenorhabdus sp. IM139775 | reverse complement strand
TTAACTCACGGCGACAATAAGTGACAGGGTCACCCGCAATGTGCGTTTCCAGTTCAGGCAGTCCTTCCTCACCGGCACAGGAAGTAAACTGATCGAGCAGCGCTTGCCATGCTTGCTCATCCAGACAGGAAGTATGAAGCTCCATTTTATCCGCCTCGTCGTCGTGCTTAGCTTGGGTTGCACATGTCATCTAATGCCTGCCATAGCTTGGCTATCCACTGCCCGACTTGCGGGGCGGACAACATCGTCATATGATTGCCGGGCACCAGCATCGTACTGAGTTCAGCCACGAGAAGACCCCACTGGGTTTCGCGAGTTCTCCTTTCATCCCAATCGCCTTTCTCTGCATTGATCAGATGAACCCGACCCTGATAGCGGGTACGGGGAATATAGCCAGTGTTCAGATTGGCCTGCATCACGCGAACAATGCCCTGCAACAGTGATATCGGCGTTTTGGCCGGGAAAAGCCCCGCTTTCACCAAGGCATGGTGCAGACGCTGAGTCTGTTCATCCGGTGCCAGATCATCAAGATCGGGTCTGGTCAGCGGAAGCGGTTTCTCTAATATCAGGTTATAAATATCGATCAGCTCCATGAGTGTCTCAGTGCGATTGACGGATTTGCAGGCATTCGCTTGCTGATCAGGTCCATCGGTATCAACCAGAATGAGCGAGGCGACCGATTCCCCCTCAGCCTGCAATTGCAACGCCATCTCAAAGGCAATCCAGCCCCCGAAAGAGTGGCCCAATAGATGATAAGGGCCATGAGGCTGGATTTGCCGGATATTTTGGATATAGGCACGGGCAGCCCCTTCAACACTGGTGTAAGGGAAGTTGTGCTCAGGCGTGGATCCGCGAGCCTGCAAAGCATATATCGGGCGTTGTTGGGGGAATGAGAGCGCCAGTTCAAGCAAACTGGACGGGCTGGCTCCCGCCCCCGGCAGGCAAAATAGCGGTGATAGCGATTGCGATCCCTGTTGAATGATAACGAGCGGGTTGAAGGCCGGCATTGCCTGTAGGTTTTCGGTGATGGAATCTGCTATCTGGTTCAGCAAAGGCGGGTGCATGATGGATTGATGCGTGCCACCAATAGGGAAAAGCACTGAATCATGACCAACGATATCATGCCAACCGCGCCAACTATCGCCGTTGGCTAACGCATCCGCTGTATAGAGATGGATAGCTAAGGATGATTTTTGCGCCACATACGCCTGACCAAGCTGTGTC
>NZ_JAQRFK010000192.1 GCF_028598745.1 Xenorhabdus sp. IM139775 | reverse complement strand
TCGGCGCTGGCCTGGCACGGATACGCACCACGGTAAATAAAAAAGCCGGAAGATCACGGGGATCTTCCGGCTGATTTCAAGGATTACTAATCACCGCTTATTCTAATAAAACTGATTTCTTTTCCGTTTATTTTTTCAATGATCTTATGCAGCTCATCTTTTCCTTCAATTATTCTGTCTTTCATTTCAGACAATTCGTGAATAAAAGAACTGGCATCCTTGTTCTTCAATAAACAATCAGTTTTATAGTAATCCTTAATCTTTCTTAAATTCTTTGCACTACTCCATCTGGTTGAAGAAGAGAATATATTTGAATGTAGGATTTCGCTCATAACAATATGAATAATTTCATTATTTTTTGTCGTAATATGTATATCTAGTCCCATAATATCCTCAAAAAATCACATCAGTTGGCTTAAGATCTTTAAATACGCTTTGCGGGAATGCCGTAACTAAATCACCATTTGATTCAGTCACAACCCTTACTTTATTCAATATTTCCCCCTCTGGGGTTATACCTACATCTCTTTTCAAAGTTTTTTCATATATAAAACGATCACCATCGCGAATAATTCTATCTGGCTTACGGAATACATCCCTTATGGTTGATTTGACATCAGCATTATCGAGAGTCCACTTACTCTTGTGTGACCAGCCAGGGACGTTACCAACATGCCTATCCTTAACATTCTGAACACCATCTTTAGTTAAGTTAATTTTTTCAGGAAGAGAACAATCTTTGCCTGCCAGACCGTAAGGATCAACCCAAGACAGCGGATTATGTACGTAAGAATAAGGATTCAGCCCGCCCAGCAGCCCTATCGGGTCTTAGGGACTGTCCCGACACGACCATACTTTTCAGGCGGGATTTTTTCTTTAATAACAGCTTGTTAAAGAACCTGTTTTACCCGTTGGGGTAAAGATTTTTTGCCCGATCCCCGATGTGCACTTTCAGTCCATTGCGCCCGTTTGCTGTAGTGCAGTATAGCGCCTGTGCTCACGCGCGTTGACTCAACAGCTTGATTTTGTGATGCGTTTCCCTTTCGGCAACGGGCGAACGTCGCCCGGCTTGCCGGACGGCGGGCGGCCGTTCTGCGGGGTCGGGGCGGGGGAGGTAAATTAACGGAGGCCGCAGGCCGACCTGCCTACAGGAATGTTGGCCGGACGCAGGCAGGGCAGCTAAAGCAGAACGCGGATTGCCAAGGACTGGCTCGGTAGGTCAGAGCAGAAGGCGCAGCCTTGTG
>NZ_JAQRFK010000191.1 GCF_028598745.1 Xenorhabdus sp. IM139775 | reverse complement strand
AAATACAAATGGTTTAATTCGACGTCAATGGCCTAAAGGAACGGCTTTTGGTTCACTCACAGAGCAAGATGTCAGTGATTTAGAATTAAGATTAAATATGACACCAAGAAAGGTTTTAAATGGATTAACACCCATCTAAGCCTATACGGGGCGCACATTGCACTTATTGTGTTAATCCAGCACCACTAAGTGATTTTTTATTTTCCATTATATGATATATATCACCCTCACCATCCATACCCATATATTTTACACATTTAATAAATAAATGTGTATTTTTTTGTTCATCAAGTAATGTTGCAAAACTTATTATTTGTTTTCCCTCTGCATCTGAATTTATTGATTGATCAGAAAAAATTTTACTTATCGATAACTTATCACCAACGTAATTCAATGAAATTATATACGAATGAGAATTTCTTGTATAAACATTACAAAAGATTCTCCTTTCTTTTCCATCACCTATGGATATTAATCCATCTACATGAGTAATGTCACTATCAAATTCATCAGTTTCCATTTTTACAGGATAATCATCCTGCAAAAAATAGTAAACATATGAGAAGGTTTTTTGATATTCCACATTATTATATAGGAGAAACTCTATAGCAGCTTTACTCATCGTCTTGCCAGTTGATATAACATTTGAACGACCCTCATGATATTTCACTCTAGTAGAAATAACATTAACCTTCACATATGGCCCATCATCTTCAACTGGAGCCACTAAATCTAAATCTAAATCTAAATCTAAATCTAAATCTAAATCTAAATCTAAATCTACTTTATCAGAATTATTATTTACGTCAGAATAAACAAATTTCATTAAATTAATCAATATACATTCACCCACTTCATGCAGGTCAACATTCTGTACCTGCATATATTCAATCCTTCCTTCAAGATCAGAAGGCAATTTTATGGTTTTAACTGAACTCCAACGTTCTTTTTCTTTATTTACATTTTCATAAATATAATCCATTCCATTGTTATGTATGGAAAACAAAGCTATTCTTCCTCTATCAAATTTAATTGCATATGTATTTTTCATACGAGGAGAAATGTCATCGGTTATAAGAGAAAGTTGCTCACTACTGTATCCAGAATAACTATTTTCATCTGGGTAAATGTTAACAATATTTTTAGTTTTACCTCTAGAAAAAGAAAAAACTTCAATCTCTCCTTTTTTGTTTTCTATGGTTTCAAAACCACCCTCTATAGAATCTCTTGCATCATCATCCACAC
>NZ_JAQRFK010000190.1 GCF_028598745.1 Xenorhabdus sp. IM139775 | reverse complement strand
TTAGTTTTCTTTTTTTACCGTTGATATCCATGCATGCCTCGGCTGCCGTTAAGCTTGGCGAGGTTGAAATCACCTCACCTCATCCGCAGGTGAATGGCGACAGCAAACAGGGGCATACCTACCGGGTAAAAGTGACCGATACTGCCAGTGGTGCTGCCCTCCCCGGTCTGTCCTTTGACCGCGACAAGGTCATTTGGCAGGCAGTTCACCCAGACGGCAAGTATGACTATGGCCAGTTAGCCAAGGACGGTAAGCTGGTTTTTGGCAACCAGAGCCTGACCACAGATAAGGATGGATATTTAACCACCACGTTAAGCAGTTCTGTCGGTCTTGATAATGTTCAGGCCAAGCTGGCGCTTATGACGGAAGAGGGCAAACAGGAATCAATTGCTGACTCGGTCGTGAACTTTAGAGCGGTAGAGGTAGCGGCTGGATTGTTTATCTACGATTATTGGCGTTCTACGGAATGGTCAGCGACACCGGAGCCAAGGACAACACTCCATCGTTTTTATGATAGTACTAAAAATGGGCCGTATAATATCCCGGACGCCACAATGGCAGAGCTGCGGCTTAAGCCCGAACAAGGTCTTTTTGATCCTGACACTGAAACCGCAGTGCATAGAGTAGTAAAAGGAAAGGCTGCTGAGGCTATTCCTACCTTTAAGAATAAATACTGGTTGGGGTCTGAATATAATAATCCAGTCATGGAGGAGACAGTTTTAGAGACGACGGTGTCTCATAAGACTGAAGGATACTCAATAACCTACGTTTATACCCTAAAACCTCAGCGCGTTTTTATCAATATGACGGATAGTAACAACAGCGTGGCCAACAGACACTTAATTAAGCGTGAAGATTTTAACCTAGATGACTGTAGTAAGAATACGGCTCTCGATACAGCAGGCAATACGTATCGTCCAGTGATGTTGTCGCATGTGATGCGAACAGGCAATGGCCAGGGTTTACTGGATGAGTATTCCGATATCACGCAGTGGGAGTTGATTCGTGGGGTAACTGCCGGCATTCATTGGCATAAGGATGGGAGGGGGACTCCAACTCGGACACCCATTATCAAGGTGATTAATGATATAAGAGATACTGAAAAACTGGGTGAAATGATTGGATTTGATATATCGAGTAATACAAGACTTCATGATGGTGAAGAAATACCACCAGACGCAATGCTTCTCTGTTTGTTTAATTCATAGGTCATAGAATAAAGTCATAAAAAGCAGGCTCCAAATAATGGAGCCTG
>NZ_JAQRFK010000019.1 GCF_028598745.1 Xenorhabdus sp. IM139775 | reverse complement strand
ATCGACTATTACAATCGGGTACTAGCCAAACCTTTTAAATGGCTTTACCGTGGGAAAACAGTATAAGGCTATTAATTAAAGTATGTACCACTAGTTTACGCACAGATAGAGTCAGTCGTACCGCAATATTTATTGACCCTGGACGCTGCACGTGCAGTCGATTTGGTGACAGTTATTTTGGTCACCAACGCTATTATCGTAATGGTAGCCCAACTGTATCTGATACCATTGCTGGCAAATACACCACCTGAGCAGCGCATTACAATTGGGGCGCTGATTTTTGCAGTTTCCCAGATACTATTTGGGTTCAACGAAACGGCAAGTCCACTCTGGTGGGGTGGATGTGCAGTGATCTTCAGCATTGCGGAGGCCATTCTGTTACCTAATTTGAGCATTCTACTAGATCGTCTGGCTCCGGAACGCTATCGGGGCGCTTATTTAGGTGCCTCAACATTAGTAATACTTGGACTCTCATTAGGACCGTTTGTTGGTGGCTTGTTGCTGGAATTGTGGGGAAAAGGCGTATTTTTCGTCATGTCGCTATTTTGCCTGTACATTGCAGCCTTAATGTTGACAAATAAGAAAAAAATAAGAATAAGACTGGATGAATAAAACATGATAAATAACATTACCTTGATAACTGGCGGCGATCGTGGTATCGGTCGGGCAACGGCAATATATCTGGCAAATAAAGGACATAAAGTTTGTATTGGGTACCGCACACGTAAAGACTGCGCTCATGAGGTTTTAGAAAAAATTCGTCATACAGGTGGTACGGCCATCGCTATACAGGCAGATATCTCTAAGGAAGAACAAATTGTGGCGTTATTTCAGCAGATAGATAAAGAATTAGGACCAGTTTCAGGATTAGTTAACAATGCCGGAATATTAATGCCTCAAGCGTCAATAGAACAGTCAGACGCACAGCGTTTAGCCAGATTGTTTGCGACTAATGTCAGCGGCAGTTTTATCTGTGCGCGTGAAGCAGTCAAACGTATGGCGTTTCGTCACGGTGGGCAAGGTGGCGCTATCGTTAATGTCTCTTCTGCGGCATCTCGCCTTGGTTCTCCGCATGAGTATGTAGACTATGCGGCATCAAAAGGTGCCATCGATACAATGACTATTGGTCTGTCTCTCGAGGTCGCCGGGCAGGGTATTCGCGTCAATGCCGTTCGTCCTGGTTTTATCTATACCGACATGCATGCCGATGGCGGCGAGGCGGCCCGGGTCGACCGGGTTAAAGATAGTCTACCGATGAAGCGCGGCGGCCAGCCGGAAGAAGTGGCTCAGGCTATAGCATGGTTATTGTCTGATGAGGCTTCTTACGTGACGGGCAGTTTTATAGATTTGGCCGGTGGGAAATAAGGTCTATAAGCATGCTCACGAGGTAGAGGACCACAAGTCACCCATTACGGTGACTTGTGGTCCTTCTTAAAAGCCGTTGTATGCATATAATGCTTCCCCTATCAATGGTGGGAAGCCCTATCTTTATAGAACACATAATGTTGCATGCAACAATTTGTTGTGTGTATACCCGTTAGCGTTCCTCAGCCATACAGGAAAAAATCAGTACGCCATATTCTGTTTCCCGTACGAAGCATCACGCCCAGCTTGAAGTGCTACCACCTCAAGATACAAGAAAAGCATCCTAAAAATAGTTCTCTCGCTCGTAAAATTGGTCACAATGTAGTCTTAACGTACAATAATTTTCGATATCCAAACTGACCCCTTCTATCGGCATTGATGTAATCCACCATTTCCAGACTGGTCATGGTTGGTGCTTCTGTTACAGGAAGATTTACTTTCTTGGTCGCTACTAATTTCATAGGGTAACTAATTGTTAAGGTTTATTCGCTTGTTGTTGGGTGGAAATGGGGGTATGAGTTGTTGTGAATATGTTCGTTTTTGTTGGAGGTGGTTATGCCGATAAACCCGCGAGATCCATTTAGAACTAATTATCCCCTTGTGAAGAACAGACGAGTTTCCCCTGCTCAAGCGAGCATTATGCATTCACAAACTCATTCTCTCGGTGCTGGTATTCTTGACGTATATTTAGCTTACTTAATTGAATGTAGATTCTTAAGTGCGGATAGAACCGGAGTTTTAACCATTAAGGCAAGGTTTCTCGACTTAGCTTATGAACCTTATATTAATTTGCCAAATGTAGAAAAATATCTATACCTTCTTGGATTTACTCGCGCTCTCGCAACCAGCGGTGTTAGATACCTACAGACACGTTACCCAAATGTTCGGAGCTTACCCGATTATGAAAAAAACGTTTTACCCGCAATAAAACGAGCATGGGTTGCGAATCCCCCGTATTGATTTCCATGCAAACAGGTATAGGGTAACAAATCTGATTACTCAGAATCTGACTGACACTGCATCCTTATATACCCCTGCAACCCCAGAATCATTTGTTCTGAGGTGACAGGGTATTCTTCTCAATCTCTCGTATCGCCCGCTTATCCAGATTACACTGCTCAATAACCGCCAATAGTTGCACATTCAACATGAGGCTGTCACTCCATGTCATGGTGTCGGGAATGACTGGAGGCAAACAGTCAGCGAACAAAGATACCGTCAGGAATGTCATGCTGATAGGGGATGCTTTGGTGAAAAAATGAAAAAAAGACCCTAAAATCAGGGTCTTAATTATAAATCGATAATGATTTGGTGAGGTTTAGGGGGCTTTATATCATTCCCACTCAATGGTTGCTGGTGGCTTACCGCTGATGTCATAAACGACCCGCGAAATACCATCAACCTCATTAATGATTCTGTTCGATACACGACCCAAGAAATCATATGGCAGGTGTGCCCAATGAGCGGTCATAAAGTCGATAGTTTCTACCGCACGCAGGGACACAACCCAGTCGTATTTACGGCCATCACCCATCACACCCACAGAACGAACCGGCAGGAATACGGTAAATGCCTGACTGACTTTATGGTACAGATCCGCTTTATGCAGTTCTTCAATGAAGATAGCATCAGCTCGGCGCAATAAATCACAATACTCTTTCTTCACTTCACCCAATACGCGAACACCAAGACCTGGACCCGGGAATGGATGGCGATAGAGCATTTCATATGGCAGTCCCAGCTCCAGACCGATACGGCGCACTTCGTCTTTGAACAGCTCTTTCAGCGGTTCAACCAGACCCAGTTTCATATCTTCTGGCAATCCACCCACATTGTGGTGAGATTTAATCACGTGGGCATTGCCGGTTGCAGATGCCGCTGACTCGATGACGTCTGGATAAATGGTGCCCTGTGCCAGCCATTTAATCTGAGTTTGTTTCGATGCTTCTTCATCAAACACATCAATAAAGACATGGCCGATGGTTTTGCGTTTAGCTTCTGGCTCATCAATGCCCGCCAATGCAGACAGGAAGCGATCTTCCGCTTTAACATGAACAATGTTCAGGTCAAATTTACCTGCAAACATTTCCATTACCTGATCTGCCTCATTCAGGCGTAATAAGCCGTTATCTACGAAGACGCAAGTCAAACGCTTGCCAATCGCACGATCCAGCAGCAATGCAGTAACAGAAGAATCCACACCACCAGACAACGCCAGAATAACGTGATCGTCGCCAATCTGCGCACGCAGACGTTCCACGATATCGCCGATGATAGAAGCCGGAGTCCACAGCGCTTCACTTTGACAAATATCCAGCACAAAGCGTTGCAGGATATTCAGACCCTGATGGGTGTGAGTCACTTCTGGATGGAATTGCACACCATAAAAACGTTTTTCATCATTGGCCATAATGGCAAACGGGCAGGTATCCGTACTGGCAACCGTTGTAAAACCAGCCGGAATAGCGGTGACTTTATCACCATGACTCATCCATACATCCAGCAAAGGTTTGCCATCTTCGCTCAGGGCATCCTGAATATCACGGAACAATTCACAGTTATTTTTGATCTCAACCTGCGCATAACCAAATTCACGCTCATCAGAATTGGAAACTTGCCCTCCCAGTTGCATGGACATGGTTTGCATGCCGTAGCAGATACCCAGCACAGGCACACCCGCATTGAATACATATTCCGGCGCGCGTGGGCTATCGTGTTCGGTTGTGCTTTCTGGGCCACCAGAAAGGATAATACCATTCGGGTTAAATTCGCGGATTTGCTCTTCAGTGACATTCCATGTCCAAAGTTCACAATAAACACCAATTTCACGAATGCGGCGGGCAATAAGTTGAGTGTATTGCGAACCAAAATCAAGGATCAGAATGCGATGCTGATGGATATTAGTTGTCATTTGAGGTGAGTTCCAAAAAAACAAGTGGCAATTAAAAAATAAAAATCAGTGGCCCGATGATGGGCCACCCTAAATAGATTACAGACCCAAACGGTAGTTTGGTGATTCTTTAGTAATCGTCACGTCATGAACGTGGCTTTCCTGAATACCTGCACCACTGATACGAACAAATTCTGCTTTCGTTCTCAGTTCATCAATGGTTGCACAACCCGTCAGCCCCATACAGGAACGCAGGCCACCCATCTGCTGGTGGACGATGTTTTTCAACAGGCCCTTGTAAGCCACACGACCTTCGATGCCTTCAGGAACCAGTTTGTCAGCCGCATTATCAGTCTGGAAATAACGATCAGAAGAGCCTTTGGACATTGCGCCCAGAGAACCCATGCCGCGGTAAGATTTGAACGAACGGCCTTGGTAGAGTTCAATTTCACCCGGCGATTCTTCTGTCCCTGCCAGCATAGAACCCACCATCACACATGATGCTCCCGCTGCAATCGCTTTAGCGATGTCACCAGAGAAGCGAATACCACCGTCCGCAATAACCGGAATGCCAATACCTTCCAGCGCTTCAACCGCGTCTGCAATGGCAGTGATTTGAGGAACACCCACACCGGTAACAATACGGGTCGTACAAATAGAACCTGGGCCAATACCCACTTTCACTGCGTTTACACCCGCGTCTACCAGCGCCTTGGCGCCTTCACCCGTCGCGACGTTACCGCCGATGATTTGCAAATCAGGGTATTTAGTGCGAGTTTCACGAATACGCTGCAATACCCCTTCAGAATGGCCGTGGGAAGAGTCAATCAGCAGTACATCTACCCCCGCAGCAACCAAGGCATCAATCCGCTCTTCGTTGCCAGCACCTGCACCAACCGCAGCACCAACACGCAAACGGCCTTCTTCGTCTTTACATGCGTTTGGCTTACGTTCCGCTTTCTGGAAATCTTTCACCGTAATCATGCCAAGCAGGTGGAATTCATCATCAACAACCAGCGCTTTTTCAATACGTTGTTCGTGCATTTTCTGCAAAACCACTTCACGCGCTTCGCCTTCTTTTACCGTCACCAAACGTTCTTTAGGTGTCATCACCGCAGTCACGGGTTGATCCAGATCAGTCACAAAACGGACATCACGGCCGGTAATGATCCCCACCAACTCGTTTGCTCCTGTTACCACCGGATAACCCGCAAAGCCATTACGTTCAGCCAGCTCATGGACTTCGCGCAGCGTGGTTTGTGGCGTGACAGTTACCGGATCGGTCACGACCCCGCTTTCATGTTTCTTGACACGACTGACTTCTTCCGCCTGACGCTCAATCGACATATTTTTATGAATGAAGCCAATGCCCCCTTCCTGTGCTAATGCGATTGCCAGTGAAGATTCCGTCACGGTATCCATGGCTGCAGAAAGCATAGGTACGTTCAGGCGAATGGTGGAAGTTAATTGAGTGGACAAATCTGCTGTATTAGGCAAGACTGTGGAGTGGGCAGGAACCAATAATACATCGTCAAAAGTTAATGCTTCTTTTCTAATTCGTAACATGGGCAATATCTCACCAGGCTATGGAGCAATAAGAGGGATAAAATATTGCCGCGGCATTATACAGGCCGAAATCGGTTGCCTCCAGCCTTTTTTGAAAAAAATTCTTGCTTAGTCGTATGATGAGATTAATATCTGTCGATTAAGTCCTTGTTTTAAAATTTGATCTAGCTCACATGTCACGACCAAACCAGACCGGAATTTTTTCTGTTAGCCGTTTAAATCAAACTGTTCGCCAGTTGTTAGAGCTGGAAATGGGCAGAATTTGGTTATCCGCCGAAATGTCCAACTTTTCTCAGCCATCATCAGGGCATTGGTACTTCACCTTAAAAGATGAACGAGCACAAATTCGTGCCGCCATGTTTCGAAGTCACAACCTGAAAGCAACGTTTCGTCCACAAAATGGGCAGCAGGTATTGGTTCGGGCACAAATTACCCTGTATGAGCCCAGGGGTGACTATCAACTGATTGTGGAAAGTATCCAGCCTGCCGGGGACGGTTTGCTGCAACAGCAATTTGAAATGTTGAAGCAAAAACTCTCTACAGAAGGTCTATTTGATCAAATTCATAAAAAACCACTGCCCTCGCCGGCAAAACGACTCGGTGTTATCACTTCCGGTAGTGGCGCAGCCCTGCACGATATTCTGAATATCTTAAAACGCCGTGACCCTTCCTTGCCCATTATCATCTACCCTACCGCTGTTCAGGGCGATGAAGCGCCATTACAGATTATCCGGGCAATTGAACTGGCAAATACACGCCAAGAGTGTGATGTTCTGATTGTCGGGCGTGGCGGCGGTTCGCTGGAGGATTTGTGGTGTTTCAATAATGAACAAGTTGCGCAGGCGATATTTCAGAGCGACATCCCTATTGTCAGTGCTGTGGGACATGAAACCGATGTCACCATTGCAGATTTTGTCGCTGACTTACGTGCCCCGACACCTTCTGCGGCGGCTGAGTTAGTCAGCCGTAACCAGACAGAGCTATTGCGGCAAATACAATCCCTGCAACAACGTCTTGAAATGGCAATGGATTATTTCTTTGCCCGGAAACAACGGGTATTTAATCTATTGCAACACCGTCTCCGGCAGCAACGTCCTGATTTGCGATTGGCACGTCAGCAGAATTATTTTGCTGAGTTACGCCAAAAATTGATTGATAGCTTATTACATTGTCTAAAACAGCACTCAATTTCCTATGAGAAGTTAAATCAGCGGTTGTTGCAAATCCACCCTGAGCGAGACATTCAGTATTACAATCAATCTGTCCAACAGTTTGATTTTCGTTTAAAACAGGCCATTGAACGACAATTAGGGCGTTATCGGGAAAAATTTGCTGTTTCCTGTTCGCGCATGGAGGCTGTTAGCCCGCTGGCAACATTGAGTCGCGGTTACAGCATCAGCGAGGTATCTGGCGGGAAGTTGTTAAAGCAGGTTAAGCAGGTAAAAACGGGGGATAAGATGAAAACACGCTTGCAGGATGGTTGGGTTGAGAGTCAGGTGACGCAGGTGACAAAGGTCAGCAAAAGAAAGAAATTAAATTAGTCTGGGTATATTCGATTAATTAGGGGGTTATGTTGAAAATTGCCCCCTGCACAGCTTTTTTTCTATTTTTCTGGTTGATGAATGTTATCTTTATTCTATACTTAGTTTGTTGATGAAATTATTTCGCCAAGTTATATTGGGAAATAGGTTCGCGTAAATACCTAAAACTCTCAAATAGAGCAACCAAGCATTATATTTAAAACAATCTAATAATAAATATGAATTTCTAAAGAAATAGTTGATTCCTCCAATACATGGGGATGGATCAGCATGTTTTATTACACACAACATTAAGTAGTGAGGTAGTTATGACAGATTCAATTCCAACAGAAACAGGTCAACCTATTGATCCAAGTTTGGCTGGTGATATAGGAATTCTTATTAGCAATATCGCAGGAACAATCAATGGGTTATTAAAAATATTGAATGATGCTGATGTTATTTCAAATGACACAGTGAAAATCGTCACCACCATCATAAGTGATTTGGCTGAGGCTATTAAAAAAATCATTGGTACTCTACTTGGTTAAGTAGAACTTATAAATAAATAACCACTCTGGTAAATTTTCTGGCGTGGTTATTTGTCCGGATAGCTCTTATTATTCTCTATCGACAATTAAATTAGGTTTTCTCAATTATTTTTCCCTGCCCAACTAACAATATTTTCATTCCACACTTAGCAGTAAAATCACACACAATAATTAAATAACGAGGTAGCCATGAAAGAGTTAACAAATGCAACAACGAGCTTAGCTCTCAGTGAACAGATGTTGTCAGATATCAATGATGCCCTCGATAATATAGGAAGATTACTTAAAGATATATTTAAATTATTGAAATATTTTAACATTATTTCCAGACACACCCTAACAATAATAAATAAATCTATAGATGTGGCAATTTCAGATATTGAATTGATATTGTCCATATCTAATCCCAATGTAGATAGTTAGTTAATATTACACACCTATATTATTTATAATTAATCAAATTCATATTGATACCAATCAAAAACAAGATTACATACAGAGTGTCTTAATTTTCAGATAATGCAAATTATAAAAGCAAGAGAAAAATAAAATAGATTTAGCAAAATAGCGGTGAAGATTCACCGCTATTTTTATGTGGCTATTTAAGCTCTATTAAAATATCAGAAACGAATTTCTGCTCCCATAACGTAGGTTCGGCCGCGCGCGGTTTGGGTTTTAGTATCTTGTTCTGCTAAGAATGCTGATGAATTCATACGATTCAAAGCATCAGAATAGTTTCGATTAGTTAGATTTTGAATGGAAAATTTAACTAAAATATTTTTATTAATCTCATAATCTGTATATAAATCAAAAATAGTCGGTATTTTATCATCCTTTAACATTTGTACTGGCATAAAACCTTCTTCATTCAATTCCATTGAAGCATCCTGATGAGAAGATTTTCCTGTATATTTTGCAATAGCGCCAATACGCATTTTTTCATCAAATAAGCGTATTCCCATATCCAGAGTTGCATAGCGTTCCGGCAATTGAGATGCAGGACTTGCACCGAAAATAACTGACGAGATTGAAATTGGCTGCTGTGTTTTTTGCTGGCTATATGCTAACGTACTGTAAAATATACCCGCATCATAATTCATTGAAAGCTCATAACCACGCATAGTGACTGGTGTCAAACTATTACTATAAATGTACATATTGAAATTAGGATCAATACCAGACCAGTCTCCATCTGTCAGTGTTCCATCATTCTTACAAATTCGCCCTTCTGCACAGAGCAGATAAGATTCACTAAAGATGTAATTTTTAATTTTGGTATGAAACATAGTCGCTTTCAGGCGAAATGAATCCCCTTCCACGATTAAGTTTGGACGATAACTATTAAATCCAATTTGATAGGTCTCTGCCTTTTCCCCTTTCAGGAATGGATTAATAGAATTGCCGCCTTCATTGGAAAAAAATATTTCCTGAGCATTCGGTGCCCGCATTGAATGGGTATAACTTACAAATGGTTGAAATTCAGGAATAATTTCCGCCGACAATAAAATACTTGGATTAAATCCACGCTCTTTTAAATTTAATTGAGCCTCCCCTCGCGGGAAACAATTGATACGTTTATCACAGGCAGGTTTTAATCCTTTTACACTATAATCCTGATAGTTTAGCATCAGATCAGCAGTGTAAATGCCACGTTCAATTTTTAACTTACTATAAATGCTGGCAATATCTTGCTTACCACTTGGGGAAAATCCATTGTTTTCACGCATTTCACCATCTGTTTTTTCATCCGGCGAACTGGTACCAATGTTTTTACGATATTCAGTTCGCATCCATTTGCTGCCAAGCGTGAATGCAAAATCAGTATCAGCATAATTGAATCGGCTGGTATTACGGATATTGATAGAATCGGAGCGACTTTTTGCTTCACTCGCGCTCAATACTCCCGTTGCACGATCTTGCAAACGTTGTTGACCATTACTGGTGCTGATCATAATTTTAGTATCTACTAACTCAGTAAACGGGGTGTAGTGATATTTCAAATAATAATCATAGTTATCAATATGACGACGGTTAAATTTATTATGATAAAGACGACTACTTAATTCCAAATCATGAAACTCATTGGGTTTAATATTTAATTTCATTAATTGAGAATTGGGCTTTTGTTTGAATGTGTTGCTTGTACCAAATTCCTCACTACTGATACCATCGGCATTTCTATAATGGGCTTCAATATTATGTCCACTGAAAGCGAATAAAGCGCCTAAAGAACCTTCTGGGCTGAATGCCTGTGTTTTTCCTGCAACAGCCATCATACCACTTCGACCGATGCCATTATTGCCATAGGTCCATTTAGTGCGAACGCCCAGATTATTGCCCTCGAATACAACATCATCAACACCAATGGTGCGGAAATTGGCACTTCCTACCAAAGCATTAATAGAATCAGCGTCATCAGCTTGCCCACGGGCAATATCTACTCGCACAATAAAGTTAGGATCAACCAAAGCGCCAAATTGGTTATAAGGCTGGTTTCCATGTCCAAATTCACTCGGCGCTGAACCATAAAAACTTTGGCTGACACCATCCACCATCATATTAACGCGACCGAAACCACTTAAACCGCGAATATTAACACCCACAACGCCTTGCCCCTGACTCGCATCCAGTTGAGTGTAAGTCCCCGGCAAACTGCGTAATATGCTGTCCACAGATTCCAATTTATTATCTTCGCCCACAGAACTATAAGCTCCGGGTTTTTCCATCGCTTCAATCTGAGGTGCATTCTTATTATCTTGAGAGCCTGAAACTTTCAGGCTGCTGAATCGCACGACTTTTTCTTTTGTATTATCATTTTCAGCATAAGCGATGCCCTGAAGCCCAATCAGCATTGCGCTGGCTCCAGCTATTTTTGCCACAGTTTTCATTAAAATATCACCTAAATTAAAAAAGTTTTGATTGACTACTCACACTGCTTCACAAATTTGCGTAATAAGAACCCCATGACGCTGATAAAAGTTATCAGCGCCTTGAGTCATTATTGGCTATTTTTTATTAGTCTTCTAATTCTGGAAAATACGTTTTAGCATCATCCAACATTAATAAGAAACTGTAATCGAAGGCGATATCATTCAGACGATTAAACCGCCCTGATTTCCCACCATGACCGGTATCCATATTTGTCTCTAACAGTAGCAGACTATCGCCTTGTTTCATTTCCCTTAATTTCGCGACCCATTTTGCCGGCTCCCAATATTGCACTTGAGAGTCATGCAAACCTGTCGTGACCAACAAATGAGGATAACGCTGGTGCTGAATATTGTCATAAGGGCTATAGGATTTAATATGGAAGTAATCTTCTTTATTATTTGGATTACCCCACTCTTCATATTCACCCGTGGTTAATGGAATGGATGAATCAAGCATCGTGGTCAACGCATCCACAAAAGGTACTTTTGCAATGACGCCACGATAAAGTTCTGGCGCCTGATTAATCACCGTGCCCATTAATAAACCGCCCGCACTGCCACCTTCTGCATAGACGCGCTTGCTATTACCGTAACCATCCGCAATCAGGGTCTTGGTCACATCGATAAAATCGTGGAAACTGTTCATTTTGTTCCCAAGTTTCCCTTGCAGATACCAATTTTTACCTAAATCCCCCCCACCACGCACATGCACTAATGCGTAGACAAATCCACGATCCAACAAACTTAACAGTGCTGAACTAAAATAAGGGTCCATGCTGATGCCGTAAGAACCATAACCGTAAATCAGGATCGGGTTCTCACCTTTTTTAAACAAGGACTTGCGGTATACCAGAGAAACCGGCACTTCCACGCCATCCCGCGCTGTTACCCAAATACGCTGGCTGGCATAATTTTCTTTGCTGAACCCTTTAACTTCCTGTTGCTTCAATAACTCGCGTTCACCCGTTTGCATATTCCATTGGAATACGGAACTGGGTGTTGTCATTGATGAATAGCTATAGCGCAAGAAATGGGTATCGGGTTCTGGGTTATAACCCAATGATGCCATATAGGCCGGATCATCGAATTGAACACGCTTCTCCTGCTGCGTTTGCCAATCAATCTGGCGGATTGATGACAATCCTTTCGTGCGTTCCTGTAAAACTAACCCCTTGTTGAACAGGGCAAAATTTTCCAGATCGGTATTTTCCTGTGGCGTAATCACAGTTTCCCAAGGTTTATTGATAGCATTTGTCCGATACAGGCCAAATAAGGGATTTTCATGATTAGAACGGATATAGAATTGCCCACGGAAATGGTCGAGGTCATATTCACGCTCCGCCTGACGAGCAGAAAAAACCTGCGGTTCTGATTGTGGCTTATTGGCATCAATCAGCCGATATTCCGAACTCGAATAACTGGTACTCGAAATCAAAATATAGTCCAGTGAGGTACTTTCCGAAATTGACAGATAGAAGCGCTCATCTTCTTCTTGATAGACTTTTTGATCCCGCTGGCTATCAGTGCCATATTGATGGCGGAATAACTGATAAGGCAGTAATGTTTGTGGATCCCTGTGCACATAGAATAGCGTTTCACCATCGTTCGCCCACAAAATATTGCCGGACGTGTTTTCTATCACATTATCCTGCCAGTCGGCATCGGCAAAATGCTTAAACGAGATCTTGTAGTTACGGCGACCTTGGGTATCCTCCGCCACAGCAATCCGCTGGTTATCTAATGTAACCGCAAATCCGCCCAGTTGATAAAACGTATGGCCCTTTGCCCGCTCATTGCCGTCAACCATAATCTGCCAATCATTTGAACTATCAACCGGCTTGCGTTGATAAATGGGGAAATCTTTTCCTGCCTCGTAAACGGTACGATAAACATACCCATTATAGGTATAAGGAACGGACTGATCTTCTTTACTCATTCTGTCAGCCATTTCGTTATAGAGGGTTTTACGCAATTCCTGGCCCGATTTCAGCATTTGCCCGGTATATTGATTCTCCGCCTTTAGGTAATCAATAACGTTTTTATCCTGACGATTGTCATCACGTAGCCAATAATAGTTATCAACACGAACATCTCCGTGCGTTTCTATTTTATGCGGCTGTTTTGTGGCCATAGGTAGCATCCTATTTTCCTCCATTGCGGTAGTGGCAACACTGTGACCCAATAAACTACCAACGAGCAAAAAGCCAAGCACCATTCTTTTCGCTGTCTTATGCTGTGACATGCCATCAATCCTGTATTTTTATTGAGATAAATAAAAATCTATCGGCAGTTCAACGGTGATCCTGCCATGAGTTAAAATGACGTCGGGTGGCTTAGGTAAAGGCTGTGACCTTTCCAGCACCATCCTCGCTTCCCTGTCCAGTGAATTAGTGCCTGAACGTCGCGTTAATTCACTGTCGATCACGGTGCCCAGTTGGTTTACCGTAAATTTCACCATCGGCCGCCCTGTTCGCTTTCTTCTCTGGGCATCGGGCGGATATTTTTTATAGCGGTTCAGGTGTCCCGTGATTTCTGCCTGCCAAACGGCTTTGGCATCCGCAATGGCGTCAGAGCTACTTTCATATGATGCAGCCGTGCGAGCGGTGACATTATTCGCCTTTGCACTACTGGTCGTTGGCGCAGCACTACTGCGAGATTTTTCGCTTTCTTGCTCTTTGGCTTTCACTCGCTTAACGAGCTGGGTTTTCTTGGGTGCATCTTGTTCTTTCTTTTGTTTCTTCGGCTTATTCACCAACAGCAGGGCGTTTTCATTTACCTCTAATTTTGGCATGTTAATTTCATCAACTTTGCTTTCTTGCTGCTTACTGGCAACAGATAGCTGCTGTTCAATGCCAATCGGCTGTACGTGTATTTTATGGATGGCTTCCGTCTGCGTTGACAGTTCCACCATCACCGCGGGAGGAGGAAGAAACTCCTCAATATCGATATCTTTGGGTTTGTGGATCAGCCATCCTACGAACAAAGCGTGCAGTGTGATCGCAGCAAAAAAAGATTTTGTCACATGGCCTGTGTGAGCATTTTGATACGTGGTGTACGTCAGCATCTCTTATAGCACATTATGTCAATAATAAATTGCCATGAATGATAATCAATTAGATATATAAATGAAAACTATTTTTATTTATTTGCTCCTCACATCCTTGTGATAATTAACATTATTGGGTTATCTTTTCGCTCACTTTTGGCGTAAACCAGACAAAATCAGCATATTCGCTATCCAATGAAACACCCTGTTCAGCAATGACAAATACAACTACTTTTTCATTTGGCGCGATTTTCTTCACATGCTGAGGGACTCCCATCGCTTTTACCGCATGATACCCACCTGCAAATAACACAGCCGGTGAGGGTGCTTTAACCAATTGTTCAGCCATGCGTTGATCGCGCATTTGCTGAATCTTGGTCATGGCAGAAAGGTGTTGCTCATCGATATTTCCACCGTGGGAATTTTTAATCGTTGCTTCGATGCGTTTTTTGACATCATCAGAAACCAGTGAAGTTCTGTCTCCAGCCCGGTGATCTTTATAGGCTTGATCGACTTCACGGCGATTCAGGTTTGCCGCCAGCAAGGGATAAGGGGCTTTCATCAGCGCCATGACTAAATCACCGTACCATTCCCACGGCCAGCCTTGCTGCCACGCCAATAATTGTTGGATGCGTTCTTGCCTGACGATCGGATTCCCCTGCAACCAGCTTTTCACTTTATTCACTTTTTCTTGCTGATCCGGGTTAATCATTTCCAGTAATACGGAACCATGAGGACGCTTTTTTCCCAGTTGTTGCACTAACCATAACTCGATTTGGTGATGGTAAGGGTTGTCATGTTTTTCACCCACAATAACACGCGGATAATTCGCCAATTGTTCCAGCAGTTGATCTGGCGTGATTGCTGCGCCTGTTTTCATATCTAGCACGGCACCCGATTGCATTAACTCATCAGGAAGAATGACTTGGGCGCTATTTTGGGCACTATTTTTGGCACTCTTTTGAGCACTGTCTGGCGTGACGGTACAACCCGCGAGAATACAACTGCCAAGCAGGAAAGAACCGGTCAAAAAAGTCGATCTTATACGGGTAAAAGTTTTCATAACTTAAGGATCATTAAATGTGTTATTGAAAGAAAAATTGCCCGCATACTATAGATAATGAGAATTATTTACAAATAAAAACCCTGTTAAGCATCACCTTAACAGGGTCATTTATGCGTTCATTCCAAATTGATGGTTGGAATTAGCACAGTAACCGACGTTATTTACAGAGGATCTGTTTGTGCTTCAACCGCCGCCAATGCCACCATATTGACGATACGGCGAACCGAAGCAATCGGTGTCAGAACATGAACAGGTTTCGCAACGCCCATCAGGACAGGGCCGACGGTGACACCTTCGGAGCTGGTCACACGCAGCAAGTTATAGCTGATACGCGCCGCTTCCATATTGGGCATGATTAACAGATTTGCGGAGCCTTTCAGTGGGCTGTCAGGCATGATATCGCGGCGAATACTTTCCACCAAAGCCGCATCCCCGTGCATTTCACCATCAATTTCAAGTGATGGTGCCATTTGCTGAACCAGCTCCAGTGTCGTACGCATTTTTCGCGCAGAATCACAATCAGTCGAGCCAAAACTTGAACGCGATAACAGGGCAACTTTAGGTTCAATACCAAAACGACGAACCGTTTCCGCCGCCATCAGCGTGATTTCGGCCAACTCTTCCGGACTTGGATCTTCATTAACATAAGTATCGGCAATGAAGGTATTCCCTGTCGGTAGCATCAAGGCATTCATGGCTCCTGCGGTATGCACGCCCTGACGGAAGCCAAAGACATCTTTCACGACTTGGTAATGTTCAGTATAGCCGCCAACCGTACCACAAATCAGGCCATCCGCTTCACCACGGTGTACCATGATTGCGCCTATCAGCGTCGGATTGCCAATCACTGCCCGGCGGGCTTGCTCTTGTGAAACCCCACGGCGTTTCATCATCTGATAATATTCTTGCCAATATTCTTTGAAACGTGGGTCATTTTCGTTGTTCACTACTTCAAAATCTTTACCGGCTTCAATATGCAGCCCCTGCTTTTTAATCCGCATTTCAATCACGCTGGGACGGCCAATCAGGACAGGGAATGCCAGCCCAAGGGAGACCAGTTCTTGTGTCGCATGCAGCACACGAATATCTTCCCCTTCGGCCAATACAATACGTTTCTTCTCTTTTTTGGCTTGCGAGAAGATGGGCTTCATAAATAGGTTGGTTTTATAGACAAACTCATTGAGTTTCTCAATATATGCCCCGAAATCGGTAATAGGCCGGGTTGCCACACCGGATTCCATCGCCGCTTTCGCGACAGCCGGTGCAATTTTGACAATCAAGCGAGGATCAAACGGCTTCGGAATAATATAATCAGGGCCGAAGAACAGATCTTGATCGCCATAGGCAGAAGCCACTTCCTGGCTTTGTTCAGCCAGTGCAAGATCAGCAATGGCACGCACGCAGGCAAGTTTCATCTCTTCATTGATAGTGGTCGCCCCAACATCCAATGCGCCACGGAAGATGAACGGGAAGCAGAGAACGTTATTCACCTGATTAGGGAAATCAGAACGGCCGGTACAGATAATGGCATCAGGGCGCACGGCTTTTGCCAGTGGCGGCAAAATTTCCGGCTCTGGGTTAGCCAAGGCCATAATGAGCGGATTTTTTGCCATGGTTTTCACCATGTCTTGTGTCAATACGCCAGGCCCGGAACAACCGAGGAAAATATCAGCATCAGGGATCACATCTGCCAGTGTACGGCTGCCATTATCTTCAATGGCATAATCCGCTTTGGTTTTTTCCATATTCGCTTCGCGGCCGCGATAGATAACCCCTTTCGAGTCACAAACAACAATATTTTCACTTTTCAGACCCAGTGCCACCAGCAGATTCATACAGGCAATTGAAGCAGCTCCCGCCCCTGATACCACCATGCGCACTTGACCAATGTCTTTATCAACCACCCGCAATCCATTCAGCACCGCAGCGGTACAGATAATGGCCGTGCCATGTTGATCATCGTGGAATACCGGAATTTTCATGCGCTCACGGAGTTTCTGTTCAATGTAGAAGCACTCCGGTGCTTTGATATCTTCAAGGTTAATACCACCGAAAGTGGGTTCCAGCGCTGCGATGATATCAATCAATTTGTCAGGATTGGATTCATCCACTTCAATGTCAAAAACATCAATACCTGAGAATTTCTTGAACAAAACTCCCTTACCTTCCATAACCGGTTTACCGGCCAATGCGCCGATATTCCCCAACCCTAACACCGCACTGCCGTTGGAGATAACCGCAACAAGATTGCCACGTGCAGTATATTTATAGGCGGCCAAAGGATCTTTTGCTATTTCAAGACAAGGTGCAGCCACCCCCGGTGAATAGGCTAATGCTAAATCACGTTGTGTTGCCAGTGGCTTGGTTGGTGTTACTGTAATTTTGCCAGGTTGCGGAAACTCATGAAAATCAAGAGCACTTTGTTTTAATTTTTCATCCATCATCAGATCCCTTATGCGTCATGTCTTAGTGAAAATGGTTTCAGTATAATAGTTACAGAAGGTTAAATCATGATGTCAGCAGCATTTTGTTCATAATCTTTAAAATCAAGGCGCAAAAAACAGGCAAAGGGAGTCTGGCCGTGATCGACAATGTTGGAATGTTATTTGATCAATATTCTAGGGGCATTATCCCACCGATACCCATATAGAGGTATTTTATCACTGATAAATAACCTGATAAATTAATTAAAGGTGTATTTTTAAATTAATATTTAAAATAAGTTTACAAAAACAAAACTTAATCTATAAAATATTCATCCAAATTTATTTGGAAAATTATTGGCAATTAAGGAAACACATTTTCTTATGAAAGTGAATTTTATTTCACCTGATTGGTTTAACCTGTTTGCGATATTGCTATTTTTATATCAGGATATATACCCGATAAACTTCAAGTTGCCGCTTGCAAGACGAAAACCGATTATTATCCCCCTGCGCTGCGGGAAGATAATAAATTCATCTTGAAATACAACGGGTATATTTTCAGAATCTCATTAACGATGATTCAATATACTCCATAAAAACCACACAGCAATTTAACATAAAGCAGGAACCTGTCTTTTATGTTTTATTAAACATAAATCTGCATTTCTATATGGGAGAAGGGACATGCATAATCATTCAGTCATGATAGTTGATGATCATCCTATCATTCGTCACGGCTTAAAAGGGTTGATTGAATTAGAACGAGAGCTCATTGTGACTGCCGAAACAGACAATGGTGAAGAGGCGATTAATATCGCTTGTCAAATAAAGCCTGACATTATTCTGATGGATTTGAAAATCCATGGCCTTTCAGGGATTGATACGATTAAATCTCTCCGTCGCAAAGGGCTTGATTGCTATATCCTGGTACTCTCCGATTCAGATCACAGAAGTGATATTTACGAGGCCGTTGATGCCGGTGCGAATGGTTATTTATTAAAAGATATCGAGCTCACTTCTCTATTGAACAACATAAAAAAAGCCATAGAGGGTCATGCGGTGTTCTGTGAAAAAGTCCATCAATATTTATCCACCCGCCACCTTTATGTTGATCCGTTATCAAAATTAACCAAACGAGAATTAGATGTTTTAAAAGAAATTGCCGAAGGAATGACAAATAAAGAAATCGCCAACTTCCTTTTTATTTCAGAAGAAACCGTGAAAGTTCATACCCGTAACCTATTGAAAAAACTCAAGTCACGCTCCCGTCTCGAAGCTACTATCATCTACCTGAAACATAGAAAAATGGCGTTCATTTAGCATTGAATTCTCTCTTAACGCCTCCAATATGGAACACAATTTCCCTGAGTTTTGTCGGTGGGGAAATTGTGAGTTATCAAGAAGGATAAATTAATCAGTAACTAATTAATTTAAAATATAATAAACAAAGATATTATTTATTTGATTTATTGATTGGGTTGTAATTAACCGGCCTTTGTCGAGAGTTTAAACATCCACGATACCCGTGTCTGGATAAAATAGCCTATTTCCCGCATTATGTCGGATAGGTTAAACAAGACAAAAGGCGCTTATCATGTCAGCTACCATTTCCCACAAAGTATCCATTCTCTACGGTATCAAAAACTGCGACACCATCAAAAAAGCGCGTCGTTGGCTGGAAGATCAAGGGCTTTCTTATCAATTTCATGATTATCGCCTTGATGGCCTGTCTCCTGAATTACTTCAGTCATTTATTGAAAACGTGAGTTGGGAATCCCTCCTGAATACCCGTGGTACCACGTGGCGCAAATTGTCCGACGAGCAAAAAGCCACCATTAATAATGCAGAAGCCGCCAAAGCACTTATGCTGGAGCAGCCCTCGGTGATAAAACGTCCTCTGCTGGTTTCCAGCACAGCAGACGCAAAAAACCAAGGGGCAGAAACAGCGGAATATTTACTCGGTTTCAAGGCAGAGCAATATCAACAATTTTTCTCGCATGACTAGATACGGAGACGACCATGATTTGTCCAGTCATTGACCTTGCTCAACAGTTAATCAAGCGCCCTTCTGTCAGCCCGGAAGATCAAGGTTGTCAGGAACTTCTTATCCAGCGCCTGCAAGAGATTGGCTTTACGATAGAACGGATGCCTTTCGGTGATACCCTGAATTTTTGGGCCTATCGTGGAACCGGCGTCACTTTTGCCCTGGCCGGACACACCGATGTCGTGCCTGCCGGTGAGATATCGCAGTGGCAAACGCCCCCTTTTGAACCCGCTATCCGTGATGGCATGCTGTATGGTCGCGGCGCTGCGGATATGAAAGGCTCTCTGGCGGCCATGCTGGTTGCGGCGGAACGTTTTGTCGCAGAGTATCCTGAACATAAAGGCCGCCTGGCTTTCCTGATCACCTCCGACGAAGAGGCCAAAGCGACCAATGGCACCGTTAAGGTGGTTGAAGCGTTAATGTCCCGCCATGAACGTTTGGATTATTGTCTCGTGGGTGAACCCTCCAGCCAAACGTGCCTGGGGGATATGATCAAAAACGGTCGCCGAGGCTCCCTGACGGCCAGCTTGACGATCTTTGGCACCCAAGGGCATGTTGCCTACCCACAATTGGCAGATAACCCGATTCATCGTTCAGTGCCTTTTTTGCAAGAACTCGTCAATACTCATTGGGATAACGGCAATGAGTTTTTCCCCGCCACCAGTATGCAGATCGCCAATATTCAGGCAGGAACCGGCAGTAATAACGTTATCCCGGGTAAATTGGAGGTTCAGTTCAATTTCCGCTTCAGCACTGAACTGACTGATGGCGAAATCCGCCAGCAAGTTGAAGATATGCTGAAAAGGCATCACCTCAACTATGAGATTGACTGGTGGCTATCAGGCCAACCTTTTCTGACCTGCAAAGGTGCGCTTGTTGATGCGGTAGTTGAATCCATTGGGCACTATTGTGGCTATCAGCCAGAGCTATCAACCAGTGGCGGTACGTCAGATGGGCGTTTTATTGCCGAAATGGGTGCTCAGGTTGTGGAGTTGGGCCCCCTCAATGCCACCATTCATAAAACCAATGAATGCGTCAAGGTGTCTGATTTGCAGGCATTGAGCCTGATTTATCAACGTATCATGGAGCAGTTAATCAAATGATGACGCCCGAAACCCTGACTGGTTTGTCCACTGATCACCTCATTACGCTGTCTGGCAATCACCGTTTGCAGTTTAATGCCGCCAAGGCATTTCTTGCCATGCAGAAAGAGGCAACCCGGGCAGGTTTTAAACTCCAACCTGCCAGTTCGTTTCGCGATTTCACGCGCCAGCAAACGATCTGGAATGAAAAATTCCGTGGTCAGCGGCCGGTATTGGATGATAACAGCCAACCCATTGATATCGCGAAATTGAGTGAGGGTGAACGTTGTGAAGCGATCCTCCGCTGGTCAGCCCTGCCGGGCGCGAGCCGCCATCATTGGGGTACAGAGCTGGATATTTATGATCCCTTTCTGCTGCCAGAAGGCAAAAAACTGCAACTGGAGCCGTGGGAATATGAAAACGGCGGGTATTTTGAGCCATTAACCCATTGGCTAACAGAAAACATGTCTCACTATGATTTCTACCGCCCTTTTACACGCCATGACGCTGGCGTGGCTTATGAGCCGTGGCATATCAGCTATTGGCCATTATCCCATGAAGCCGAAAATTTATTTGATGAACACGTTCTGCTGAGTGCCTGGGAAAATCATGATATTGCCGGCATCAACTGGTTAAAAACCAATCTATCCTATATATTTGAAAAATACATCAGGATAATAGACTAAGGAAGTCGTCAATCAGGAAAATGGTGGTACAGCAAGATTGCTGACCATGAAAATGGTTGATTAACAGAAATAACCTATTAGGCTCCTGAGCCTCATGGAAGAGGCTCTTAATGTTCCGAGGAAAATATCATGAATTGGCTGATAGATTATTGGTGGATTGTTCTGTTAGTGCTCGTTGGCATTATCGTTAACGCGGTAAAAGCACTCAGTCGCGTCGATAAAGAACATTTCTTAGATAACAAACCCGAATTGCCCCCGCATCGGGATCTCAACGATCAATGGGATGATGAGGATGATTGGCCACAGCGGGATCGCAAGAAATAACCCAATCTCTCCAGTCATTGGCAAGCATGTTATCGATGCTTGTCAATGCCTCAGCAGTCTCTTCCCGCCAATGTTTCAAGAGTACCTTACGGCCACTCAACGATAACTCGCCCACACATTGTTCGACAGTTAACCGCTGCTGAAAATGTTTTCTCAACGCCGGCAAAGCCAAATGACTCTGCAACAATAATCGCTGTAATGCAAAATAAGACGCTGACAGCGGACGATGGGCAAATGCAAAACCAGCCAACTCCTGCCAGTCACTGTCATTAAGCCTTTCGTCATTCTCATGTTTAACCGGCAGGGCAAAGCCGAGTAACGCTTCCAATTCACTGGCATCGCGGGATAATCGTTGTTGTGCGGATTGAGCAAACTGTTCCCCCTGCTCACTCAGGGGTAAAACAGCCATCGCGGTATAGCAACCACTGCTCGCTTCCCGGTGGGTGCCGATCCTCACCAATCGAAAACCACATTTTTGCCAAAGCGCCCACAGATCAGCGGTATAGCCAAAACTCACAGAGATGAAATCCAGTTTTTGTTTACCGGCTGCCAGACATTGTTGGATGATCAAATGCTGTGCGATACCACGACGACGATATTGCGCTTGTACAGCAATGCGGCTGACCCGCTGTGACCGCAGGGTTGCCGCCGATGGAAAGCCGCTATGTGCCGCCAGAGATTGAGCGACCAAATTTCCCCTTGGCCGCCGGCGCCCTGCCCAGATTTCATGCGCCAATTCCGGTGATAATCCCCCTTCGTTCACCATCCACAAAGCGCCTATCAAGTGTGGCTGATACGCTGAACAGCGGGAGGTCGCAGCCAAAAATGTCATTCCATTGCCATCCATTAATCGACGCAGATCAAGCGGAGATGTACGGTAATGTGCGCTGGTCAATAAGCCATAAAATTGGCGCAATAATGTGGCATTTGGTAACCATTCGGGCTGATAAATCGGATGAACGTGCCATTTTTCTTCGCTTAATCGTGTGCCAATTCGCTGTTTATCATCAAATAACAGGGCACTATCCAGCCAGGCTTCCAATGGATCATTTTCAGCCCAGCGCATGGGGGTTTTCAATTCACGGATATGACAGTCAGGTAATGCAGCACAAAGTTTCAACAAAAAACCGCGGCCTGTGCCTTCATAACCTTGAACCGTGGAAGTCAGCAATACGCGCGGAAAATAGCGGATCAATTCGGCCAATTGTGGCGTTGGGATCGCCGCGGCCTCGTCAATCAATAACCAGTCCGCATCGTTTTTATTTTCCTGTCCCTCTTTTTTGGCACGTTTGGCACGGCAATATTTCAACAAATTATCAACCGCCCAAAAAGGCGTCTCTTGTTCCAAAGAGGCCGGCTCAACAGGATCTGAACTGGCGGAGTAACGCCGGATCACCTCCGTCGTTATTTTTGCGGGAGCACATAACCAGCACTGGCCCTGCCAATATCGCACTAACATGCCCGCCAGCGCCGATTTTCCCCGTCCCCGTGGTGCGGTGATCACCCAAACGCCCTGTGTCGCCTGTAGCAATTCGCCAAGAATAGCTTGCTGGCTCACCGTCGGATTACCATCAGGCATCTGCCACGCGGCGGTTTCAGGCAATGGCAATATCTGAGCGGGCTGAAAAGGAATTTCCTGACGCCATAATACGACTTCGGGAAACGCGAGGATTTGCTGCTGGATATGACGAATAAAATGAGGCGTCGAAATGACACCGGCCGATTCATTCCAGCGCAGACTATCTTCATCAGGTTGTTCCGGCCATTGTGACCACGCGGGTACACGCATCACCAACCAGCTTCCCGCTTTTAGTGTGCCGGCCAGTATCGCCAATGCTTCCGCATGCAGCCCTTTCGTTGCGTCAAAAACACCATGCAAGAATTCACGCCCCAGCAAGCTGGCGGCATTTGTCGGATCAACAGCACCGGAGACATGGGCTGAAACCGTGAGCCAATTCCCTTGAAACTGTTCTGTTAGCTGATTGACAATGGATGCACTCCATTGGGGATCACCACTTAAAACGAGCAAACGGCGCTGTCCCTGTTGTTGCATTTGTGTCTGCAACTTTTCCCACAAAGTTGCCCATGCGCTGTGCCATAAGCTATACATAGTACGAACTATCCATAATATGAACCGTATAACATGTGAACTCTCTGATTGATGGCTACGTTAAAAGGGCTATCAGCACTCACCATTTGCCAATCAAAATCGATAAAATACCCGCAGCAATCAATGGGCCTACGGGAACGCCCCTAAATAGCGCCACCCCCAACACGGTGCCGACTAATAATCCAGCCACCGTAGACGGCTGGCCGGACATTAAAGCAACCCCGCGGCTCCCCAACCATGACACCAAGATACCCACCGCAATAGCCAACAGGGATTTCCAATTTAAGAAAGAGCCAAGAATGTCCTGTGCGGAGATTTTCCCACTGGCAATCGGTGCCATGACGCCGACTGTCAGGATCAGGATACCTATCGTCAAGCCATACTTTTCCACCCAAGGGAAAAACTGATTTAATGGTGTGATACGAACGACTAACAGAAATAACATGGCGAGTGTCACTGTCATGTTATGACTGATGATGCCAAGTCCTGCAAGCACAAGTAAAATAAGTAACGTCGGATCAATATGGCTCATGAGTTTTCCTGTAAACACCGATAAAACAATAATCGCGAAGCGACTGACGGTTTTATTAACACGCTTGCTTTTAGTAATAACATTGATAAATAATTATTCACACGAATCAAGATGCCATCTTATTTCTTGATAGCAAAATTTTGATCGTGGAAAGTATCACAACACAGGCAATTTGCCCATAACGTCAATAACAAGCTAGCTTTATTGATAAACACCAACATTTTTACCAAGGCCAATGCAGAAAGATTGCAAGCAATGCGTTGCAATTAAGATGCGTTCGTAGAAGCGATATGAAAAAATTAATGTTCTCCCTGTTAATGTGTTGCTCCTTAGCAGGTTGTACCACTCAATGGGTACCTGCAACAAGTAACCCACCTCCGCTCAATGAAGCTATGGCTGAGTGCCAATCGTCGGCATCAAATCTATTTCCTGTAAAAAATGAAGTTGCCCAAAGATCAACGCTGAAAAGCGTGCGGCAACCCTGCTCGAATGACGACAAATGCGGAAAAGAAGGTTATTACTATCAAAATGTTCCTATGTACGAAAGCTATGTGATAGATGTTAACGAGGATTCCAGAAGAGAGTTTTATCGCAACTGCATGCTACAAAAAGGCTGGAAACAACAAACCCGATCCCTGCTCTAAAGTTGATTTAACGTACCAGACAGGGACAGGATGCCCTTTTGTTACAGGGCATCCTTTTATTTTTATTTAAAAAAATATTTTCAAGTAATCGTTTGCGTCATTAGTCCAAAATAACGCCAATACGGCGTGCAACTTCTTCATACGCTTCGATCAAGCCACCGAGACTTTGGCGAAAACGGTCTTTATCCATTTTATCCATCGTCTGCTTATCCCATAAGCGGCTACCGTCCGGTGAAAATTCATCTCCCAATACGACCTTGCCGTTGAACAAACCAAATTCCAACTTAAAATCCACCAGGATCAGGCCCGCATCATCAAATAATTTGCTCAATACTTCATTGGCCTTGTAGCTCAGACGTCTCATTTCAGATAAGTGTTCTTTACTCACCCAACCGAATGTCTCACAGTAGGATTCATTAACCATGGGATCATGCTTGGCATCATCTTTCAGAAACAGGTCAAACAGTGGCGGATCCAGCAGCATTCCCTCTTCCACTCCCAGACGCTTAACAAGGGAGCCTGCGGCACGGTTACGAATAACGCATTCAACAGGTACCATATCCAGTTTTTTCACCAAGGATTCATTATCTGACAACCGCTGTTCCATTTGCGTCGGAATGCCCGCTTCTTCCAGTTTGCCCATAATGAAATGATTGAATTTATTATTCACCATTCCCTTGCGATCGAACTGTTCAATGCGTTCACCATCCAATGCTGATGTATCATTACGGAATTCCAGCACAAGTAAGTCAGGATTATCAGTGGTATACACTGTTTTTGCCTTTCCACGATACAACTCAGCTTTTTTCTGCATTTTATACTCCGGAAATATGACATCTTTAAACGTAAAAAAATTAAACAACAAACTTATCCCAAATATCTTATCCCAACGATAAAGGGGCCTGAGGCCCCTTTATCTGTTACTTCTCTTTGGATTGGCTAAATACCGCTTCCAGCACAGACACCATCTGATCGTTTTCAGATTGCGTCAGCGGTTTACCTTTTTCGCTGATAAACTGTAGGCTGCTCCGGTTATCCAAATCACCCACCTGTAATTTGTAATTTTTTTCGCTGAGGGGAGGCGCTTCTACTCCCAACGCTTCCCAATCAGAAGGGTTTCGTCCTTGATAAGTCACCTCTATCGCGCCGGTGGAACGCGTACGATCCGTGACGTTCATGCCGATATTTTCCAACGCATGGGGCAACCTGCTCCAGACGATGTTGTAAGGTGCCCGTACAATGATTTGCGGCAAGCCGGTATTATCACTACCGCTTTGTACCGTTAATGCCCCGGAATTTTTAGCACTGCTCAGGCTCGCCGCTTCTTGTTGCAGGCTTAAGCCACTCGCCAGTTTATTCAGCATGATGACGTTGTAACGCTGGATATCCACCGGATTGGTAATAACCTTTTCACCATGTTTTAAGCCTTCATTCGAAACAGACAGGGCTATTTGGTAATCCTGATCGGTAACTGAAACACGGTAGCGCCCCTGATAAGGAACATTTTCATCTGCCCGCTGCCAGATAATCCAGTCTGTCGTCAACGTCTGCGCAGCGTCATCTTTATGGCTGACCTTATACCCTTTTTCTGCCAGCAGATTGTTGACCTGTGACCATAATTTGCTGTATTCAGGGGTATTTTCAAGCAACAACTTACTGCTGTTAGCACTATTTTCAACGCGGGAACCCGTCAATAACGCCAGCGCCTGCACAGGAGGACGGATATCCAAATCTTTACCCACTGCCCCCGTTGAAGCCGTTGCCGGAATATTATATTCGCCATTTTGCAGCGGCAATATCATTCCCGCAGGAATGTTCAATACTTTCAGTGGCGGCGCGTCAAGATAGGATTGATCCCCGCTGACCTGACGTTTATAGCGCTGATCGCTGGAACAGGCAGCTAACAAAACTACCAATGACAGGCCAGCAATCTTCATGACCTTCGATTTTTGCAATAATGTTGCCATTAAAATTCCCTAAAATTTTACAGTAATCCAGCTATTTTCAAGGCCTTATCAACCGGAATTTGCCCTTCCTGCGTTAGCGGAATCATCGGCAAACGCAATGTATCATCGGCAATCAATCCCAATTGACGGCAAGCCCACTTAACTGGCGTCGGGCTAGGTTCAACAAATAATTGATGATGCAAACCCATCAGTCGGCTGTTCAGGTCACGAGCTTGCAAAAATTTACCTTGCCCAGCCAATTCACACACCTGTGCCATTTCCGCTGCCGCAACGTTTGCGGTCACAGAAATCACACCTTTACCACCAAGCTGCATGAAATCGACAAAACTTGCGTCATCACCACTCAGAAGAATGAAATTTTCATCATTAACCAATTCTTGGATCTGACTAACACGACTTAAGTTCCCTGTCGCTTCCTTTAGCGCAACAATATTTTTCAGTTCCGCCAAACGCGCAACCGTCGGTGGCAATAAATCACATCCGGTACGAGATGGCACATTATACAGAATTTGTGGTAAGTCAGTATTCTCAGCGATTGCCTTATAGTGCAAATATAAGCCTTCCTGTGATGGCTTATTATAATAAGGTGTCACCGACAGGCAACCCACAACCCCTGTGTTTTCGAAACAATGGGTCAGGGAGATGGCTTCCGCTGTCGCATTTGCCCCTGTTCCTGCAATCACGGGAATGCGTCCATCCGCTATTTCCAGTGTTGTGAGTACAACATTAACGTGTTCGTCATGGTTAAGCGTTGCACACTCGCCGGTTGTACCAACAGACACAATCGCAGATGTCCCGCTGGCGATATGATAATCAATCAATTTTCTCAAACCGGCCTTATCAATCTGACCCGCTGAGTCCATCGGAGTTATCAATGCAACAATACTGCCTGTAAAACCAGAATGATTGCTTACCATTGCCATTTCCCCCTGAGTTAAAACTAAAATTGCAAATGAGGAGTTTATGGTACTTTCTTGTCATACAGAAGAAAACTCTTTAAACAAGCGATTTCAATGAATTTTGTTAATATCAAGTGTAGCCAATTAAACAGAAATGATAATTTTGCTCTTCGGATAAATGCGATTGACCTTCCGTTGATCATTTTTTATGTTTAAACACAGCAAACACCAATTAAAACGAAAGGAAAACCACATTGCCAATATCAGAACAGCATTTTTTAGTGATCACCGCCCTCGGTACCGATCGTCCCGGCATCGTCAATACCATTACCCGCCTCGTCAGTACATGCGGCTGTAATATTGAAGACAGCCGGCTGGCAATGTTTGGCGAAGAATTTACTTTTATCATGTTACTATCTGGTAGCTGGAATGCCATTACTTTGATCGAGTCAACCTTGCCACAGAAGGGGGCAGGACTTGAATTACTCATCGTCATGAAACGTACCCGGTGTGGGGAACAGAAAATATTTCCTTCGACCATCACCGTTAAGGTAGATGTCGATGATTCACCGGGAATTGTTGAACGTTTTACCAGTTTATTCACGACCCAAGATCTTAATATCGCGGAACTGGTATCAAAAACACACCCTGCCGAGGCAGATCACCCCGCTCGCCTGCAAATTCAAATTACAGGCCACAACCCATTTGATGATAATGGCACGATATTTAAAGAAACCTTTCATCATCTATGTACAGAATTGAATGCGCAAGGCAGTATTATCGTCCAAGAACATTTAAATCAACACGATTAAACGGAGAATGAGTGATGAGTCCATTGAAAACTGGTGATAAGGCCCCTCAATTCAACCTTCCTGACCAAAATGGCGAACCCATTAATTTATCTGACTTCAAAGGTCAACGTGTTTTAGTTTATTTTTACCCCAAGGCGATGACGCCGGGCTGCACCGTTCAGGCATGTGGCTTGCGTGACTCGGTGGATGAACTAAAAGACGTCAATGTTAAGGTACTGGGTATCAGCACCGATGCCCCTGAAAAGTTAGCCCGCTTTGTCGAAAAAGAGATGCTGAATTTCACGCTGCTTTCTGATGTTGATCATCAAGTTGCCGAACAATTTGGTGTTTGGGGCAAAAAACAGTTCATGGGGAAAATCTATGACGGCATTCACCGCATCAGTTTCTTGATTAATCCACAAGGTGAGATTGAACACGTTTTTGATAAATTCAAAACCAGCGAGCATCATCAGGTTGTACTGGATTACCTGAAACAACATTAATCGCCAGCCTGCCACCATCGCCGGCGTAATAGATTAAATGCGTTGCCGCTCAATCAATAAAGCGGCAACTGATTGACTTTCACTGAGTACTTTATTGCATCATACTCAAAGCAAACGGATTTTTAATATTTTCGCGATAAATAACCATTCGTCATGGTGCAATATCAGTCATTGCCATTGTCACTTTTTTCTTTCAGATTTTCCTCCGGCCAGGCATGAATCACTGCCTTGATTAACGTTGCCAGCGGAATGGCAAAGAAAACGCCCCAGAATCCCCATAATCCACCAAAAATAATGACAGACAGGATAATAACCAGTGGATGAAGATTGACGGCTTCCGAAAACAAAATTGGCACAAGCAGGTTACCATCTAACCCTTGCACCACCAGATACGCGATAAACAGAGCCCAGAAATCAGCCCCGCATCCCCATTGAAACAGCGCCACCACAATCACCGGAAGGGTGACAAGCACGGTGCCGATATAAGGAATGAGCACAGACAAACCGACCAGAACCGCCAGCAACAGAGAATAATGCAATCCAAAGAAAGCAAATACTGCATATGTGCAGAGCGTCAATATGACCATTTCTGTCACTTTGCCGCGGATATAATTGGTAATCTGCTGGTTCATTTCGCGCCACACTTTCCCCGCCAAACTGCGATTACGTGGCAATACATGCTGCAATGCCGCCACCATTTGGTCTTTATCTTTCAACAGAAAGAACACCATCAAGGGAACCAGAATCAAATAAATCGCCAGCGTCAATAACCCAATCAGAGAGGCAACCGAAAACTTAAAGACGGATTCACCCGCCCCAGAGAGTTTGCCACGCAGATTATCAGCAACCATATCGATAATACCGGCATCAACCAGCGCAGGATAACGGGAGGGAAAAGTATGCGCGTATTCATTAAACCGATTAAGCATATTGGGAAGATCGGAGAATAAGTTTAAACCCTGCCTCCAGACTGTCGGGGCAACAATCAAGATCACCAACGCACTGATCCCCATAAAAATGGTTAACACAATGGAAACAGAGAGGGTACGGCTACACCCTAACTTTCCTAATTGCACCGTGGGCCACTCCAGCAAATAAGCCAGTACAATCGCGGCAAGGAGCGGGGCCAGGATCCCATTGAAAAAATAGATAATCCCAAAACCCGCCAATAAAATAATTGATAACGCAATGACTTGTGGATCAGCGAAACGACGACGATACCATTGCATGATCATATCAAACATAAGTACAACTCCCATTTATCCAACATAAGTACAACTCCTTTGCTGCAATACATATAAATATTTTTCACTAAAATTTATGATGATGAAGGATTTTAAGGTACTCTTTTATCATAAAAGTATTCATGAAACTGATAGCTAGAATGGAGCACACCATTTTATGAGAATCGCTTTATGAGAAAAATACCCCAAACCCTTTTTATCAGCCTGTTGTTATTAGGCAATCCCCCTGTATTCTCTTCACCAACTGAAGACTCGCTACCTGATATCGGCACCACAGCGGGGGCAACGCTCAGCATCAATCAGGAGATGGCCATGGGCGATTTATATATACGTTCAATAAGGGCCCAATCCCCCCTGATTTATGACCCGCTGCTGACCCAATACATTAATCAATTGGGTCAGAAATTAGTCAACCATGCCGATTCAGTAAAAACACCTTTCCATTTCTATTTGTTAGATAACCCTAATATTAATGCCTACGCATTTTTCGGCGGCCATGTTGTTCTCCATTCGGCACTATTTCGCTATAGCCGTAATGAAAGTGAACTGGCATCTGTCATGGCCCACGAGATTTCCCATGTTACACAGCGGCATTTAGCCCGATTTATGGAAGAACAAAAACGGAACAAACCACTGACATGGGCT
Source organism: Xenorhabdus sp. IM139775 (assembly GCF_028598745.1). Lineage (GTDB taxonomy): Bacteria > Pseudomonadota > Gammaproteobacteria > Enterobacterales > Enterobacteriaceae > Xenorhabdus. The sequence goes on along the minus strand of NZ_JAQRFK010000019.1, from coordinate 24,660 downwards.
GGCACACTGGGTTCTCTCCTGCTTATGGTGGCCAATCCACAAGCAGGAATGGTTGCACTCAGCGGAACACTGGCGGGCTTCCAGCAAGGTATCATCAGTTTTACCCAATCGAATGAGCAAGAAGCGGATCGTATTGGCATGCGAACACTGAGTCGAGCAGGATTTGATCCACACGGCATGCCTAATTTTATGCAGGCACTGGTCGATCAATCCCGCTATAGCTCTAAGCTGCCTGAAATGCTATATACTCACCCATTACCTGACAGCCGTATGTCTGACGCCCGTAATCGGGCCAATCAATATCCGGCTAAAACGGTTGCAGAGTCTCAAGATTTTCTGTTCGCCCGTGTCCGTATTTTAACTATGTATTCAACGGATCAACGTCCCCACATTGAACCATTGCTGAAAAAATATAGCCAAGGTACCGCCAAAGAACAGCTTGCTGCTGCCTATGGACGCGCCATTTTACTCTCTCAAGACAAAAAGTATGCCGAGGCCAGGGCAATCTTATCGCCATTGCTGGATAGACAACCGGATAACATTTGGTTTATCGATACAATGACGGATATTGATATCGAGCAAAAACAGTATACCAACGCGATCACTCGCTTGCAGGATGCACTCAAGCAGCAGAAAAACAATCCGGTATTGCAAATTAACCTCGCAAACGCGTACCTTATGGACAAGAAGTATTCTCAGGCCTCACAACTTCTGTTTCGTTATACCTTCAATCACCCTGATGACCTTAATGGCTGGACACTGTTAAGAAAAGCAGCCGGAGGACAAGGAAAACACAACGATGAACTCGCCGCCTATGCAGAACTCATTGCACTGAAAGGTGATTTTGACTCCGCCATAGAACAACTTGGCAAGGCCAGTTCATTGGCAAAATTGGGTAGTAATGAGCAAGAACGATATGATGCCCGGATTGATCAATTGCGCCAATTGCAACAAAGCTATGGCCAATATAAATGAATGAAGGATTTTCACATGCAACACGTTACCTTTTACCATAATCCCCGCTGCTCAAAGAGCCGTGAAACACTTAAGCTGGTTGAAGAACTCGGCATTACACCAGAAATCATTCATTATCTTGATACGCCACCGACAGCAGAACAACTTGCCGTACTATTAAAGCAACTCGGCTTCAACGATGCCCGCCAATTAATGCGTACCAAAGAAGATCGCTACAAGGAATTAAACCTTGACGATGCGACGTTATCCCAAACGGCCTTGCTTCAGGCGATGGCTGAAAATCCTAAATTGATAGAGCGCCCCATTGTGGTTGTCGGTGATAAGGCTCGTTTGGGTCGTCCGCCTGAGCAGGTTAAAGAAATTCTGTTGTAACGCTTTTTCAATAAAAATTTTCAATAAAAAAGTGACAGGGAGATATTCTCTATCACTTTTTTATCCTGACCCGTTCCCTTTCGGCTTTAGTCACTCAAAGCTCAAGGATATCTTTTACAAACGGGATCGTCAGTTTACGTTGTGCCACAATGGAAGCCCGATCAAGCTCATCCAAAGTCTTAAACAATGTTTGCATTTCCCTGTCGAGCCGTTTCAACACAAACCGCCCCACATCCTCAGGCAATTCAAAACCCCGTAATCTTGCCCGTAGCTGCAATGCTTGGATTTTCTCATCGTCAGACAGCGGCTGTAATTTGTAAATTTGCCCCCAATCCAGACGGGATGCCAAATCCGGGAGTGTCAGGTTAATTTGCCGTGGAGGACGATCACCAGTGATCAAAAGACAAGTTCGGCCAATTTCTACAATGCGGTTGTAAAGATTGAAAACAGCCATTTCCCATTCCTGATCACCGGCAATACACTCAATATTATCGATGCACACTAATGATAAATGTTCCATGCCATCAAGAACTTCAGGAACAAAATAGGCACGTTTATCCAGTGGCACATACCCTACAGCTTCTCCCTGTTGGGACAATTCGGCACAGGCTGCATGAAGCAAATGGCTCTTGCCCCCGCCATCGCGGGACCAAAAATAGATATAACTGCCGTGTGACTGACTAATGGCCAATTTTACTGCGGCTAATAAGGAAGTATTCTCACCTGCAAAGAAACTGGCAAAAGTTTCATCATCGGGCAAATATAATGGTAATGAAAGCTGCGACGGTGTATTCAGAAGCACCTCAAACAGAATGGATAACGAACAGTGCTAAGTTTACCACAAAAAGTCTCTATAAATGAAACGAATGCTGGGTTTAAAGCAGAAGGTGACCATCCGAGTACATTCTTCCATAAAATGGAGAGATTACGACCAACCGGGTCGTTTTAACTTATTCATCTCACGTTATTTTCAATTATGACAAGTAAAAGATCCTAACCCAAAAAATAATAGACATAATCCTATATGGGTTTCTGAAGCCCATGACCATATTTTTATAAATATATATCATATGGAAAATAAAGTTTTTCCAAAACAGACGAAAGAAACACCCCCACCTATTCAATCAGAGTCATGCCAATGTGATTTAAAAGCAGAAAGGGCCTTGAAAAGCCCTTTCTAATCTCACAAATTTAATTAACCTATTTTCTTCTACACTTCACTCTTATTATCATTTCTTATTGGCTCGACAGAAGAATGAATATACTGCTCTTCTGGGCGGATAATACTTATCAGTTTGAAAAACAGACTCAAACCAATACCCACCATCGTTGCCAGCGCCATTCCCTTTAATTCAGCCGCACCGATCTGAATTTTCGCCCCGCTGACACCAATAATCAAAATAACAGCCGTCAGGATCAAATTTTGTGCCTTGCTGTAATCCACTTTCGAATCAATCAAAACCCGGATACCGGATGCACCAATCACGCCATATAACAGCAGGGAAACACCGCCCATAACGGGAACCGGGATAATTTGGATCGCCGCGGCCAGTTTACCCACGCAGGAAAGCAATATTGCCAGTACCGCAGCGCCTCCAATCACCCATGTGCTGTACACACGGGTAAGCGCCATAACACCAATATTTTCGCCATACGTTGTGTTAGGTGTTGAACCAAAAAAACCTGAAATTATCGTTGAGAAACCGTTGGCAAACATTGAACGATGCAGGCCCGGATTTTTCAGCAAATCTTTCTGTACAATATTTGCCGTTACCACCAAGTGCCCGACATGTTCCGCAATGACCACCAGCGCCGCAGGTAAAATCGTCATAATGGCAAACCATTCAAAACGCGGGGTATAAAACGTCGGCAGTGCAAACCACGGCGCTTCACGGACTGGGGTTAAGTCAACAATTCCCATAAAGAATGACAACGCATAACCGGCCAAAACACCAATCAGAATCGGAATGATCGCCATAAAACCACGGAACATGACCGATCCCAAGATCGTCACACCCAGTGTTACCATGGCGATGGTCAGATTGGTCAGATTCACCTCAGTCCCCGCTGCCGGGCGCAACCCCGCCATATCCGCGGCAACACCGGCCAATTCCAACCCGATCACCGCAACAATGGCACCCATCGCTGCCGGAGGAAATAGCACATTGATCCATCCCCTTCCCGCCACTTTGACAATCAGGGCAACCAGACAAAACAGCAAACCACAGACAATAAATCCACCCAATGCCAATTCATATCCCAAAGGCAGTAACAACAATACCGGTGAAATAAAAGCAAAGCTGGAACCCAAATAAGCCGGAATTTTTCCTCGACAAATGACCAAATACAGCAATGTTCCAATGCCATTGAACAATAAAACCGTCGCGGGATTGACGTTAAACAAAATGGGAACCAAAACGGTTGCACCAAACATGGCAAACAGATGTTGCAAACTTAAAGGAATAGTCTGTGCCAAAGGCGGTTTTTCTTCTACCCCAATAGTCCGACGGGTCATGATTGATATCCTCTTATATCACCTTGCCAGAAACCAAAAAAAGCCGACTTTTCAGTCGGCTATTAATATTATTTAGTGCCAAATATTTTATCCCCTGCATCCCCTAAACCGGGGACGATGTACCCATGCTCATTGAGATATTTATCAATCGAAGCGGTATACAGTTCAACATCAGGGTGGGCTTTCTCCAATGCCGCGATCCCTTCCGGCGCAGCAACCAAAACCAATACCTTAATCACAGGGCATCCCGCTTTTTTCAGCAAGTCAATGGTCGCAATCATGGAGCCACCGGTTGCCAACATGGGATCGACAACCAATGCCATGCGCTCATTGATGTCGGACACTAATTTTTGAAAATAAGGGACGGGTTCAAGGGTTTCTTCATCACGATACACCCCAACCACACTGATTCGCGCACTCGGGATATTTTCCAGTACGCCATCCATCATGCCCAAACCCGCACGCAGGATAGGGACTACCGTAATTTTTTTCCCTTTAATCTGCTCTATCTCTACCGGGCCACACCATCCCTCAATGGTCACTTTTTCGACGTCTAAATCAGCAGTTGCTTCATATGTCAGAAGACTACCCACCTCTGAGGCCAGTTCACGAAAGCGTTTGGTGCTTATATCATGATCTCGCATCAGACCAAGTTTATGTTTAACTAGCGGGTGATTAACCTCAACGATCTTCATGGGTTTCTCCTAATATGGCCGGCAGATAAAAAAATCGCGGGATTATAACGCCTTTTCAACATCAAGCCACTACCCATCTATTAATTTTTATCCATTAAACCTCGTTTTCTTTGATTCTGATCTAACAGGAAACTGATATAAAGCTATCGCAAACGTTTGCTTAGACTGTTAGAATTGTTGCCGTTCTGTTTTATTCATAAAAATGCAACCGCCTGGGAGCTACGCAGTGACCAACAAAACCTCTCTTAGCTATAAAGATGCCGGCGTCGATATTGATGCTGGTAATGCCTTAGTCAATCGTATCAAAGGTGTCGTAAAACAGACCCGTCGCCCCGAAGTGATGGGAGGATTAGGTGGTTTCGGTGCATTATGTGCCCTGCCACAAAAATATCGTGAACCCGTGTTGGTTTCCGGTACCGATGGCGTTGGGACTAAACTGCGTCTGGCCATGGACTTGAAACGCCATGACACGATCGGCATTGATTTGGTTGCCATGTGTGTCAATGATCTGGTTGTTCAGGGCGCCGAGCCACTTTTCTTCCTTGATTACTATGCCACAGGCAAACTGGATGTCGATACCGCCGCCAGTGTTATCACGGGAATAGCCGAAGGCTGCAAACAAGCCGGTTGTGCATTGGTCGGTGGTGAAACAGCAGAAATGCCCGGCATGTATCACGGTGAAGATTATGACGTCGCGGGTTTTTGCGTTGGTGTTGTTGAAAAATCAGAAATTATTGACGGCAGTCAGGTTCAGGCGGGTGATGCCCTGATTGCACTTGCCTCCAGCGGGCCACACTCCAATGGCTATTCTCTGATCCGTAAAATTCTTGAGGTCAGTCAGGCAGATCCAGAAACGACCGTGCTTGAAGGAAAACCTCTCGCAGATCATTTACTTGCCCCCACACAAATTTACGTCAAATCCGTCCTTGCACTGATTGAAAACGTTGACGTTCATGCGATTTCACATCTGACTGGCGGTGGCTTCTGGGAAAATATTCCCCGCGTCCTGCCAGAAAACAGGCAGGCCAGAATCGATGCCGGCAGTTGGCAATGGCCGGCCATTTTTACTTGGTTGCAGCAGGCCGGCAATGTCAGCGAGCACGAAATGTACCGCACATTTAACTGTGGCGTTGGTATGATCATCGCCCTGCCTCAGTCTCAGGCAGAACAGGCGATTTCCTATCTGCAAGCATTGGGCGAAAATGCGTGGCAAATCGGTACCATTACCGAACTCAATGCTGATGAGCAACCTGTTGTTATTACCAAATAACTATTTTTCCTGATTGCTTTTTACCCCACTGATTTCAAGTTGCAGCATGGCAATAAAGCTGCAACTTGAGAAAAATGCAGGGCATACTAGTCAATGAATTTCTTCAGTGAAGACACATTATGAACAAAATTGTCGTGTTAGTCTCCGGCAATGGCAGCAATCTGCAATCCATCATAGACGCTTGCCAACAAAACCGGATTAATGGGCATATTACTGCCGTTTTCAGTAATAATGCCGATGCTTATGGCCTGCAACGTGCTGAACAGGCAGATATCCCAGCCCACTTTATCAACCCGCAAGCCTGTGCGGATCGGGCAAGCTATGATATCGCCCTGCGCCAAGCCATTGATCAATATGCGCCCGATTTAGTGGTCTTAGCGGGTTATATGAGAATTTTATCGCCTGAATTTGTCCAACACTATCACGGGCGCCTGCTCAATATTCACCCTTCCCTGTTGCCTAAATATCCCGGCCTGCACACCCATCGAAAAGCCATTGAAAACGGTGATAAAGAACACGGCACCTCTGTCCATTTCGTGACAGAAGAGTTAGATGGTGGCCCGGTTATTTTACAAGCTAAGGTGCCCATTTTTGCGGGAGACAAGGAAGAGGATGTTATCCGGCGTATACAAACACAAGAACACAGCATTTATCCTTTGGTCATCGGTTGGTTTTTGAATCAGCGCCTGATGATGGAAGGCAATAGCGCGATGATGGATGGAAAGGTTCTGCCCCCACAAGGTTACGCATCGGAATAACCTGTAATAATAGACTTCAACTTACAGCATTGTCTTAACGGATTGGTCTTAACGGATTGGTATTAACGGATTGGTATTAACGGATTGGTATTAACGGATTGGTTGTCAGCGGATTTTGTTAAAGTATTTTTAAGTGCTATATTTCAGTGAGACTTTGCTGTAAGTGACTATCTCGGGTTAATCTATTTTCCATTCACGAAAATTTTTGATCCTCTGTCTATCTAAAAAATATTAATCTGGCAATAATGAGATATTCGCACATGATTAATATCAAATATATTTATTTTCAATAGATTCCAATAAAAAACACTGAGGTATCCGATGTCCAGTGGTTCAGAAAATCCATCCGTCAATTTACGTCCCCTTGAACGGGAAGATCTGCCTTTTGTTCATCAAATCGATAATAACGCCAGTGTCATGCGCTACTGGTTTGAAGAGCCTTATGAAGCCTTTGTCGAATTATGCGACCTCTATGACAAGCATATTCATGACCAAAGTGAGCGCCGTTTTATTATCGAAAGCCTGAACTCCAAAGTGGGTTTGGTGGAATTAGTTGAGATTGATTATGTCCACCGGCGGGCAGAATTCCAAATTATCATCGCTCCGGCCTATCAAGGGCAAGGCTATGCAACCGTCGCGGCCAAACTTGCAATGGAATACGCGTTTGCTGTGTTGAATCTTTACAAGTTGTACCTGATTGTTGATAAAGAGAATTCGAAAGCCATTCATATATACAGTAAATTAGGATTCCATACTGAAGGTGAATTAATCGATGAATTTTTTGTCAACGGCTCCTATCATACCGCTATCAGAATGTGTACTTTCCAACATCACTATTTCACCAATAAAGCGAACAAAGCGCGTGAAGCCCAAATCAGCACATCGACTCATTAAATGCCAACCATTAAACCCAATGGAAAACTCAGGAGTGGTAAGGAGTAGTAATGTCCCACGATCGCCTTTATACCGATAAAGAACTTAGCTGGCTCTCTTTCAACGAGCGTGTACTTCAGGAAGCCGCTGACAAAAGTAACCCGCTGATTGAAAGAATGCGGTTTTTAGGGATCTACTCCAATAATTTGGACGAGTTTTATAAAGTTCGCTTTGCCGATGTCAAACGGCGCATTCTTATCAGTGAAGAACAAGGTTCAGCCACCGCTGCCCGCCAATTATTGCGAAAGATTCAGGCGAAGGTTGCCAAAACCGATCAAGAGTTTGATGCCCTCTATAACGACTTGCTGCTGGAAATGGCACGAAATCAGATTTTCTTGATCAACGAACGGCAGATATCGCCGAATCAACAAATCTGGCTGCGGCAATATTTTCGCCAGCATTTGCGGCCACACATCACGCCAATCGTCATCAATTCAGAAACCAATCTGGTTGAATTTCTCAAGGATGATTACACCTATTTGGCCGTTGAAATTATCCGTGGACAAGAAACGAAATATGCTTTGTTAGAAATTCCATCAGATAAAGTTCCGCGTTTCGTCAATCTGCCCCCGGAAATGCCAAAAAAACGCAAATCAATGATATTAATTGATAATATCCTGCGTTACACACTGGATGAAATTTTCAAGGGGTTCTTCGATTACGATACGTTGAACGTCTATTCGATGAAGATGACCCGTGATTCCGAATATGATCTGGCAACAGAGATGGAATCCAGTCTGCTGGAACTGATGTCTTCAACACTGAAACAGCGGCTGACAGCGGAGCCGGTGCGATTTGTCTATCAGCGTGATATGCCGGATGAAATGGTGGATCTGCTGCGCAGTAAACTGGGGCTGTCCAACGATGACTCCGTGATTGCAGGTGGCCGTTATCATAACTTTAGGGATTTCATCAAATTCCCCAATGAAGGCAATCGCAACCTGCTGAATAAAGCCGTACCGCGACTGCGCCACACTTGGTTCGACCATTTCCGTAACGGTTTCGATGCCATCCGTGAAAAAGATGTTCTGCTTTATTATCCTTATCACACATTCGAACATGTGCTGGAATTGCTGCGTCAGGCTTCATTCGATCCCAGTGTGCTCTCCATCAAGATTAATATCTACCGCGTCGCAAAAGACTCACGCATTATCGACTCAATGATCCATGCGGCACACAACGGCAAGAAAGTGACTGTTGTGGTGGAGTTGCAGGCACGTTTTGACGAAGCAGCCAATATTCATTGGGCGAAACGTCTCACTGAAGCGGGTGTACATGTTATTTTCTCCGCGCCCGGCCTGAAAATTCACGCAAAACTCTTCATCATTTCGCGGCTGGAAGGGGAAGAGATTATCCGTTACGCCCATATTGGGACGGGGAATTTCAACGAAAAAACCGCGCGCCTCTATACCGACTATTCGCTGCTGACGGCCAAACCGGAAGTCACTAATGAAGTTCGCCGGGTGTTTAACTTTATAGAAAACCCTTATCGGCCCGTCACATTTGATAATTTAATGGTATCACCGCAAAATTCACGCGCCATGCTTAATCGGCTGATTACTCAGGAAATTGAGAATGCACAAGCCGGTAAATTGGCGGGGATCACCCTGAAAATCAATAACCTTGTAGACAAAGAATTAGTCAATCGCTTGTACGATGCCTCGGAAGCCGGTGTCAAAATCCGCATTCTGGTACGGGGCATGTGCTCTTTGGTTCCCAATCAGCCCGGCTTTAGTGAAAACATTCAAGTCACCAGTATTGTGGATCGTTTTCTGGAACACGATCGCGTCTATGTTTTCACCAACCAAGGTAATGAAAAAGTGTTCCTTTCTTCGGCCGACTGGATGACCCGCAACATTGACTACCGCATTGAAGTGGCGGTTTGCCTGCTCGATCCAATGCTAAAACAACAGGTTATGGATATCCTCGAACTCCAATTCAGTGATACCGTCAAAGCACGCTATATTGATAAGGAGTTGAGCAATCACTATGTTCCGCGAGGAAATAAGCGTAAAATCCGCGCACAGCTTGCTGTTTATGACTATTTAAAAAACCTTGAGCAACCGGAACCAAGAGCCTGACCTATGCCGTTGAAACACGACACCCCAATACCCAAACCTCAAGAGATTGCCACGATTGATTTGGGTTCCAATAGCTTTCACATGGTCATCGCCCGTATTGTTAACGGTGCATTACAGGTGATTGGGCGTTTAAAGAAGCGGGTTTATCTTGCCGATGGTTTAAACAGTAAAAATGAGTTAAGCGAAGACGCCATCAACCGTGCCCTGAGTTGTCTTTCCCTGTTTGCCGAACGGTTGCAGGGTTTTCCCGCCAACAACGTCTGTTTAGTGGGTACGCATAGTTTACGCGAAGCGACCAACGTACAAGAATTTTTGCAACGGGCAAAAGAAGTTATCCCCTATCCCATTGAAATCATCTCTGGACATGAAGAAGCTCGCCTGATTTTTATGGGGGTTGAGCATACCCAACCGGAAAAAGGCCGGAAGCTGGTGATTGATATTGGCGGCGGCTCCACGGAATTGGTCATCGGTGAAGACTTCGAACCGCTACTGATTGAAAGCCGTCGTATGGGCTGTGTCAGTTTTTCCCGTCAATTCTTCCCGGACGGTGTGATTAATGAACATCATTTTCACAAGGCACGACTTCAGGCAGCACAAAAACTGGAAAATCTCGTCTGGCAATTTCGAACCAAAGGCTGGGATTTTGCCTTGGGTGCGTCAGGAACGATCAAAGCAATACACGAACTATTAGTGGAATTGGGTGAAAAAGATGGCCTGATTACACCCGAACGCTTAAACATGCTGGTGAAACGTATCCTGAAATATAAAAATTTCAAGGCACTGGAATTGCCGGGATTATCCAATGACCGCAAACAAACGTTTGTTCCCGGCCTGTCAATTTTGTGCGGTATTTTCGATGCCCTGCATATTCAGGAATTACGCTTATCTCAGGGGGCGTTGCGGGAAGGGGTACTTTACGAAATGGAAGATCGTTTCCGTCATCAGGATATTCGCCAGCGAACCGCCAAAAGCCTTGCCGAACACTATAATATCGATCGGGAACAGGCAGCCCGCGTTTGGCATACCGCCAAACATCTTTATGACCAATGGGCAGAACAAAACCCCAAACGAGTCCATCCACAACTGGAATCTATTCTCCTGTGGGCAGCCATGCTGCATGAAGTGGGTTTAAGCATTAATTTAAGTGGGTTGCAACGGCATTCAGCTTATATCCTGCAAAATACCGAATTACCGGGGTTCACCCAAGAACAGCAATTATTGCTGGCAACACTGGTTCGTTATCACCGCAAAGCGGTTAAAGTCCATGAGCATCCCCGTTTCTATCTGTTTAAGAAAAAACAGTATCTTCCCATGTTGAAGATATTACGCTTGGCGACCTTGTTGAATAACCAACGCCAATCGACCACCACACCGGATACACTGAGGCTGGAAACCGATCATGGCCATTGGGCACTCTACCTACCCAAAGATTATTTAAAACAAAATGCGCTTGTCTTGCTCGATCTGGAGCAAGAGCAAAACTACTGGGGTGATGTGACTGGCTGGAACTTACATATTAAAGAGGAATCGATTTAACGATGTCGCATTATGAAAAAGAAAAAGAAACCTGCTCAAATTATCCAATTAATCCTGTTTATCAGCTTCTTAATTTTATTTGGGCGCTTTATCTATTCATTTATGGCAGCATTGGAGCATCACCAGCAAATACAGCAACAAGCGGCAAAGCCTCTCAATTAAAGGTACACCATGTCACAATCGGCCTTTACACCTAATACCACGGTTGCCAGCCAGCATTCCCAAAAACTGGCACATGCCCGTCAACACCTGCTTTCACTCTTTATCCACGATAAGCTATTTGTCGATACATTATTGGGTCAGGCTGATGAACATTCCGCGATCAGTGACGAACAGTTATTGGAGAAAATAGAGGAAGTCAGTGCGCTGCTGACCAACCTGCATGCTGCCGATATCGCCGACATTCTGGAAGCCCTGCCTTATGATGAACGCCTCGCTTTATGGCGTTTGATCGACAATCGCCAGCGCGGTGAGGTTTTGGTCGAAGCCTCCATTCCCGTTTGGGATAACCTGATCAAGGACATGTCTGACGTTGAGCTGTTACGCGCCATCGGTAAGCTGCACGTCGATGAACAAGCCTATATCGCAGAGTATCTTCCCCGTGATACCACTCGTCGCCTGCTGACCTATCTGGAGCCGAGCCAACGCAACCGTATCCGGGAAGTGTTGCAGTACCATAAAGACAGTATCGGTCAAATGATGGATTTCGAGTTTGTGACCGTGCGGGGCAACGTGACACTCGGCGCTGTTCAGCGTTTTTTACGTTCCCGCGATGCCATTCCTGAAACAACCGATAAAATCTTTGTTATTGACCGCAAAAATCGCCTACAGGGAGAGCTTCCGCTCACCACTTTGCTCACCAACGTACCGGGTAAATTCGTTTCCGAAGTCATGAATACCGACACCGTGACGTTCTTGCCGGAGCAAAAAGGGGAAGATGCCGCCAGTGCGTTCGAACGTTATGACTTGGTTTCTGCCGCCGTGGTAGACAATAATGGGCGTCTGATGGGACGCCTGACGGTTGAAGATATTGTTGATACCTTAAATGAGGAGACGGATACCAATATTCGCCGCATGGGGGGCTTAAGCCGTGAAGAAGACGTTTTTGCGCCGGTTGGCCAGGCGGTCAAAACCCGTTGGACATGGCTTGCCATCAATTTGTGCACCGCTTTTGTGGCATCACGGGTTATCGGGCTTTTTGAGCATACCATTTCCCAACTCGTTGCCCTTGCGACGTTAATGCCTATTGTTGCAGGGATTGGTGGCAATACCGGTAATCAGACCATTACCATGATCGTCCGCGCGCTCGCGCTCCATCAAATCCAGACGGGCAGTTTTTCTTACCTGCTATTCAGGGAGTTTGGGGTTGCCTTAATCAACGGCATTATCTGGGGCGGGATAATGGGCGTTATCACTTATCTGCTCTACGGTGACCTTGCAATGGGGGGCGTCATGGCCATGGCGATGATATTAAACCTCATGATGGCCGCGCTGATGGGTGTATTGATCCCGTTTATTATGATGAAACTGGGAAGAGATCCGGCCATTGGCTCCAGTGTGATGATTACCGCCATTACAGATACCGGCGGATTCTTTATCTTTTTGGGATTGGCAACGCTGTTTTTGGTTTAATTGATTTTGTAAAAACGCCGATCATCAACTCGGCGTTTTTTTGCCACAATAATATTAACCAAATTAAATCTCATCACCCTCTATTATTTCCTTTTTCCTATCTTCCGGCAGGTCAACATCCCATTCACCAGCAAAATGCTGACAATTTTCCACAAAAAAAGAAAAATATAGCATATACGATTGTCAAATTTTTTATCTTTTCCATCTTGTCTATCACCACCAAATCAATGATGAAAATAATCACTGTTACGTGTTCCGACATGCCGACTAACGGTCACCATCACTTATCCCCATGATAATGACTATTTGACTGCCCAAAGAAAATGCTATCACTCATAACATAATTCTCTGTGCCCCATTGGACAGCCCATCACAAATGCCGTGAAAAATCACTAGCGGAAACATTATCTTTTTGACATAACCTCCATATTTTCTTCATTATTGACGAATTCCTGTTGGTTACACTAATAATATACTCTTGCGCCTAATATAGAATTAAGATGCCACCCGATTGGTTACCGCCACAACACTTAAGAGAATGTCGAGCAAATGAATAACAAAAGCCGTTCCTCCTTTTTCCGACTCGCTGCGGTGCTGGCCGTGATCGTCGTGGCCGTTTTCTTTGCGTGGAAATATTTCAACGCACCGCCATCAGCAGATGGCCCTCAAGATGCAAAATCAAAACAGAGTCTGCCTAATCCCAATCAACCCCCCGTGCAAGTCGCGACGGCTGAAATCAAATCTGTCCCCCATTATTTAGGTGGATTAGGAACGGTGCTGGCGGCAAATACGGTGACTGTCACGAGCCAAGTGGAAGGCCAGTTAATCGCCCTGCATTTTGATGAAGGCCAGTATGTCAAAAAAGGGAATTTGCTGGCGGAAATCGATCCCCGTCCCTTGAAGGTCAAACTGGCAAGGGCGCAGGGGCAATATGCCAAAGATCAGGCAACATTGGCGAATGCGAAACAGGATTTGCGCCGCTTTCAGCAATTGGCAAAAAGTAAACTTATCTCCCAGCAAGATCTGGATAAACAAATCTCGTTGGTTCGCCAAAGTGAAGCGGGCTTAACAGCCGATCAATCCGATATCGACGACGCCAAACTGCAATTGGCATACAGCCGCATCACAGCGCCCATTTCCGGGCGCGTCGGCTTGAAACGCATTGATGTCGGTAACTATATCTCTGGTGGCGGTGCAACACCCATTGTGGTGATTACGCAAGTCGATCCCATTGATATCCTGTTTTCCCTGCCTGAAAACGATATCGGCACCGTGTTGAAAGCACAAAAAGATCACAAAAATGTGGCTGTCATTGCGTGGGATCGCAATAATCAGCAACAATTAGCGCAAGGAAAACTCTCCAGTATCGATAACCAGATTGATGTGACGACCGGCACCATCAAGATGAAAGCACAATTCAATAATCAGGATAATGTGTTGTTTCCCAATCAATTCGTCAATATCCAGATAAAAGTCAATACCTTTAACGATGCTGTTGTGATTCCCGTTGCCGGGTTACAAATGGGAAATAGCGGTAATTTCGTCTGGAAAGTGGATAAAGAAGACAAGGTCAGCAAGCATAAGGTGGTTGCCGGCCTGCAAAATAGTCAATGGGTGGTTATCAATAGTGGCCTGTCAGCAGGTGAACGCGTTGTAACTGATGGCATTGACGGCCTGACCGAAGGTGCCAAAGTCGAGATTGTCAAACCCTTGGCCATTGAAGCACTTGATGCGGATAAAGAGCAGAAAAATTCAGGGCAATCAAACGGTCAAGTGGAGAACGCCTAATGCAATCTGATTCGCCAATAACCGGCGGAGGGCCATCCCGCCTGTTTATCTTACGTCCTGTTGCCACGACGCTGTTTATGATTGCGATCTTGCTGGCCGGGCTCATTGGTTACCGGATGCTGCCCGTTTCTGCCTTGCCGCAAGTGGATTACCCCACCATCCAAGTGGTGACACTGTATCCCGGTGCCAATCCCGATGTGATGACATCTGCGGTGACCGCACCGCTCGAACGTCAGTTTGGTCAGATGTCCGGCCTGAAGCAGATGTCATCCCGAAGTTCAGGTGGGGCTTCGGTGATCACATTGGTATTCCAGCTCTCATTGCCCTTGGATGTGGCAGAGCAGGATGTTCAGGCGGCCATCAATTCAGCCAGCAATTTACTGCCTGAGGATCTTCCTTATCCGCCGATTTACAGCAAAGTCAATCCGGCTGATCCCCCGATATTGACGCTGGCCGTCACCTCTGATGCCGTGGCAATGCCTCAGGTGCAAGATATGGTGGAAACCCGCGTGGCCCAGCGCATTTCTCAAGTCAGTGGTGTCGGTTTGGTCACCTTGGCGGGCGGGCAGCGCCCCGCAGTACGGGTGAAACTGAATGCACAAGCCGTCGCGGCACAAGGATTAGACAGCAATGTGATCCGTTCTGCCATCATGAAAGCCAATGTGAATTCGGCAAAAGGCAGCTTTGACGGGCCGACTCGCTCCATCACCATCTCCTCCAACGATCAAATAAAGTCTATCGACGATTACCGCAATTTAATCGTCGCCTATAAAAACAGTGCGCCGGTTCGCCTGCGTGATGTCGCGACCATTGAACAGGGTGTGGAAAATAGCAAGTTAGGCGCATGGGCAAATGAAAAGCCAGCTATCGTCATCAATGTTCAGCGCCAGCCCGGGGCGAATGTGATTGAAACGACGGATAATATCCACGCTATGCTGCCAGAATTGATCAGCAGCCTGCCCAAATCCGTCAAGGTGGAAATACTGACAGACCGTACCGTCTCGATCCGCCATTCAGTCGAAGATGTGCAGTTTGAACTGTTGCTGGCTATCGCACTGGTTGTCATGGTGATTTACCTGTTTTTGCGCAATGGCATTGCCACCCTGATCCCCAGTATTGCCGTACCTCTTTCGCTGGTAGGCACCTTTGCCGTTATGTACTTTTGTGGCTTTTCCGTCAATAACCTCACCTTAATGGCCTTAACCATTGCAACCGGTTTTGTGGTGGATGATGCCATTGTGGTGATAGAAAATATCTCCCGTTATATTGAGCGGGGAGAAAAACCGCTGGCAGCGGCGCTAAAAGGGGCAGGCGAAATTGGCTTTACGATTATCTCCCTGACTTTCTCATTAATTGCCGTCCTGATCCCTCTGCTGTTTATGGGAGATATCGTCGGTCGGCTGTTCAGGGAGTTCGCCATTACCCTTGCTGTCGCCATTTTAATTTCTGCCGTGGTGTCATTGACACTGACGCCAATGATGTGTGCAAGGATGCTGAAACCCGAAGCGAATATTAAGCACAATCGCTTCGAACAGGCCTGTGAACGTTTCTTTGAACGCCTGATTGCCGTCTATGCCGTGTTTCTGAAACGGGTATTGAATCACCCTTGGCTGACACTTGGCGTTGCACTCGGTACGCTGGCGCTGACTGCCCTGCTCTATGTCATGATCCCCAAGGGGTTCTTTCCCCTGCAAGATAACGGCCTGATTCAGGGGACACTGGAAGCACCACAATCCATTTCATTTAATGCAATGGCAGATAAACAGCGGCAGGTCACGGCACTGTTATTAAAAGATCCGGCGGTGGATAATGTCACGACCTTTATCGGTGTCGATGGCAGCAACCCAACCCTGAATAATGCGCGCCTTCAAATCACGTTGAAACCCCTCAGCCAGCGGGGCACCCGTATTGATGAGGTGATCCCACGCCTACAGGCGCGGATTGCCAAAGTCCCTGACGTCAAGCTGTACCTGCAACCCACTCAGGATTTGACCATTGATACCCAAGTATCGCGCACGCAATACCAGTTTACCTTGCAAGCCACTTCGCTTGATGAACTTGCGGTCTGGGTGCCCAAATTGCAACATGCCCTGAAACAACGGCCGGAATTGGTGGATATCGGTAACAACTGGCAAGATCAGGGGCTGATCGCTTATCTCAACGTGAACAGGGATATGGCCAGCCGCTTCGGGATCTCAATGGACGCCGTGGATAATGCGTTGTATAACGCTTTTGGCCAACGCCTGATTTCAACGATTTACACGCAATCAAATCAGTATCGCGTCATTCTTGAGCAAGATACGCAAAATTCACCCGGGCTGGATGCGATAAACCACCTTTATCTGACCAGTAGTAATGGAGACAGTGAGGGAAAAATGGTGCCTCTCAATGCCATTGCCACTGTCGAACAGCGGCTGGGGAATTTATCTATCGATCACCTGCAACAATTTCCTTCTGTCACTTTCTCATTCAATGTGGCGCAAGATTCGTCCCTTGAACA
Organism: Xenorhabdus sp. IM139775; assembly: GCF_028598745.1. GTDB lineage: Bacteria > Pseudomonadota > Gammaproteobacteria > Enterobacterales > Enterobacteriaceae > Xenorhabdus. The sequence goes on along the minus strand of NZ_JAQRFK010000019.1, from coordinate 7,605 downwards.
AGCCGTCAATGCGGTCAAGGAGGCAAAACAGGCGATCCAAATGCCAAAAGACATTATCACGCAATTTCAGGGGGCAACACTGGCGTTCCAGAATGCGCTCAATAATACCCTTTGGCTGATTTTGGCGGCTGTCGTCGCCATGTATATCGTGCTCGGTATCCTGTACGAAAGTTTTATTCATCCCGTGACCATCTTGTCCACCTTGCCTACCGCGGGTGTCGGAGCCTTGTTGTCTTTGATGATCGGCGGATATGAGCTGGATATTATCGCCATTATTGGGATTATTCTCCTGATCGGCATTGTGAAGAAAAACGCCATCATGATGATCGATTTTGCGCTGGCCGCAGAGCGGGAAAAAGGCATGTCCCCTTATGAAGCCATTTATCAAGCCTGTCTGCTGCGTTTCAGGCCAATATTGATGACGACAATGGCAGCGCTGCTGGGGGCGCTGCCGCTGATGCTGAGTACCGGTATCGGTGCAGAGCTGCGCCGCCCTTTAGGGGTCAGCATGGTGGGCGGTCTGATCATGAGCCAGATCCTGACCTTGTTCACAACACCCGTTATTTATCTGCTATTTGATCAGTTAGCGCATTATTACCGGAATCGCCGAAATAATAAGAAAGATCACCAAATCAGGCTTGAGAAAGCCTCAGATAACTCTCAGGAGCCGCTGTGAAATTCTTCGCCCTATTTATCCGGCGGCCGGTTGCCACAACATTGCTGAGTTTAGCCATCACCCTGTGCGGGGCACTCAGTTTTATCCTGCTACCTGTGGCACCGCTGCCAAAGGTTGATTTTCCCGTGATAACGGTTTACGCGTCCATGCCCGGCGCATCACCAGAAACAATGGCATCTTCCGTGACGACACCGCTGGAGCGCGCATTAGGCAGGATAGCCGGGGTCAAAGAGATGTCTTCTGCCAGTTCGTTGGGAAGCGCTTCTATTTTCCTGGAATTTGATCTTGATCGGGATATCAATGGCGCAGCGCGGGATGTTCAGGCCGCCATCAATGCCACCCAAAGTTTGTTGCCTTCCGGTATTCCAAGCAAGCCGAGATATTATAAAGCGAATCTGTCAGGTGCCCCGATCATGATCCTGACGCTCACTTCAGACAATTACAGTGATGGCCAACTGTATGATCTTGCTTCCACCCGGCTGGCGCAGAAAATTTCTCAGATAGAAGGTGTCAGTAAAGTCAGTGTCGGCGGGAGTTCATTACCGGCAATACGAGTTGAACTCAACCCTAATGCCCTCTTCAATCAAGGGGTTTCTCTCAATGATGTCAGTAATGCTATCAACCATGCTAATCTCCGGTTTCCAACGGGTCATGTTGATTCCGATAAACAGAGTTGGCAGTTACACACCAATGACGAGCTGAAAACCCCTGACGATTACCGCTCAATTATTGTCCGCTATAATCATGGGGCACCGGTCAGGTTGCAGGATATCGCCAATGTTAAGCATTCTGTCGAGGATACCCGCGCAGCAGGCATGTCTGGAAATAAGTCGGCGATTGTGCTGATTATCCGCCGTGAAGCGGGTGCCAATATCATCTCAACCGTTCAACGCATTCGTGATCAATTTCCTGCCTTGCAAGCCTCCTTACCGGCCAATGTTCAGCTCAAAGTTGCCCAAGATCGTTCACCGGCGATCCAAGCTTCCCTGCAAGAAGTTAAGCGGGCACTCGCCATTGCCGTCGCGTTGGTCATTCTGGTCGTGTTCCTGTTTTTACGTTCTGGCCGGGCGACATTGATTCCGGCCATTGCGGTTCCGGTATCACTGATTGGTACGTTTACCGCCATGTATTTATGTGGTTTCAGCCTGAATAACCTTTCTTTGATGGCACTAACCATTGCCACCGGATTTGTTGTCGATGATGCCATTGTGGTGCTGGAGAATATTTCCCGCCATCTGAATGCCGGGTTAAAACCAATGCAAGCCGCCCTCAAAGGCACCCGGGAAGTGGGATTCACGGTGTTAGCCATGAGCTTATCCCTCATTGCGGTATTTATTCCCCTCGTCCTGATCGATGAATTACTCGGCAGATTATTCCGGGATTTTGCGGTCACACTGGCAACCGCCATCGGGATCTCGCTGTTAATTTCACTCACCTTGACCCCAATGATGTGTGCACATCTGCTGAAATCCTCTCCCCAAAATGCACAGAAGCAGACGCGGGGGTTCGGTAAGGTATTGTTGCGGATCCAGCAAGGCTACGCCCGTTCATTGCAATGGATACTTAATCATACTCGCTGGGTATTGTTGATATTGATCGGTGTTATCGGCCTGAATATCTGGCTCTATATCAGCATTCCGAAAACGTTTTTCCCGCAACAAGATACCGGCAAAATGCTGGGGTTTGTGGTGGCGGATCAAAGCATTTCATTTCAGGCCATGCGGGAGAAAGTGAAACGCTTTATGCAGGCCATTGATGATGATCCCACCGTGGATAATGTCGTGGGTTTTACCGGTGGTGACAGCATCAATACCGGCTTTATGTTTATTTCGTTGAAGCCATTGAAAGAACGTAGCGAAAGTATCCAACAAGTGATCACCCGTTTAAGAAGCCAACTGCCTAGTATAGCTGGCGCACAGCTATATTTAGTTCCTGTTCAGGATTTGAGAAGCGGAGGACAGGGCGGTAAATCGAGTTACCAGTTTAATTTGTTGTCCGATGATTTTGGTGAATTACGTAAATGGAGTCCTGTTGTCCAGAAGGCATTGAAAACGTTGCCTCAGTTGGTGGATGTCAATGCCGATGGTGATGAAGAGACGAAAGGCGCTGAAATCGCGATTACCTACGATCGTGATGTGATGGCGCGTTTAGGCATCAATGTTGCTGAGGCAAATAATTTGCTCAACAGCGCATTTGGGCAGAGACAGGTTTCTACAATTTACACCTCTTTGAATCAATATAAAGTGGTGATGGAAGTTGAACCGCAATATAACCAAGATCCCAGTGCGCTGGAGAAAATGTTTATCATTAATAACAAAGGTGAACGTATTCCCCTCTCCTACTTTGCCCGGTGGTATCCGGCCAATGCCCCCTTGGATGTTTATCATCAGGGGCTTTCGGCGTCTTCCTCCATTGCCTTTGATGTGGCGCCAGGTTATACGCTGTCTGATGCAATCAGCGCAATAGACAGGACAATAACAGAGCTGGGTGTTCCTTCCGCCGTGCGCAGTTCGTTTGCAGGTACCGCACAGGATTTTCAGGAGAGTGAACGCTCCCAGTTACTGGTGATCCTCGCCGCCATCGTCACGGTTTATCTGGTGCTTGGCATACTCTATGAGAGTTACATTCATCCCCTGACCATTCTTTCCACCCTGCCTTCCGCGGGCGTCGGGGCTTTGCTGGCGCTGGAACTGTTCAATACCCCATTTAGCCTCATCGCCATGATTGGGATTATGCTGTTAATCGGCATTGTCAAGAAAAATGCCATCATCATGGTCGATTTTGCCCTTGAAGCTCAACGCAATGGTAAGCTCAGCGCTCAAGAAGCCATTTTTCAGGCCAGTTTATTACGATTCCGTCCGATCATGATGACGACGCTTTCTGCGCTGTTTGGGGCTTTACCTTTGGTACTGAGCAATGGAGATGGTGCCGAATTACGTTTACCACTGGGGATCACTATCGTGGGTGGTCTGGTGGTCAGCCAACTTCTCACTCTGTATACCACGCCGGTTGTGTATCTGTTTTTTGACCGATTACGTGAAAAATGGCGCCTTCGCCATGCAACCCGCAGCACAGCATTATCTCAGGTAGCCGACTCGGATAGCCATAAGTAGAATAAGCAGAATAAGCAGAATAAGCAGAATGAGATTCAGGATCAAAATGGGCATCAGCAGTAAACTTTTTCTGGCCATTTTTGCCACTTGTATGCTGGTATTGGTCACCATGCACTGGGGCATTTACCTCAGCTTTCAGCACGGTTTTATTGGCTATATCAAACAAAATAGCCAAACCCGGGCTAATATGCTGGCAGAAGCCTTGACAGAACAATATCAGCAGTACGGCAATTGGCGCTTTCTGACTCAGAATGATCGGGCGATATTTCAAATTATCCGCACCATTGAACAGGGTGACAATGCCCTGCAAAAGACCAAATCTCATGGTTGGCGTCCCCAGTTTTGGATTGTGGACACTGACATGAATCGTTTGGTAGGGCATTCTAATGATATTCCGGCAGACAGTTATCGCAAGCCTGTCACCTATCACAATCATGTTGTCGGTTGGGTCATTGTCAGCGCATCAGACAAGATTACCCGTCAGGCTGATATCAGTTTCGCCCACCAGCAACAATTTACCAGTTGGGCTATCGGCGGGCTTTCAACTTTGTTGGCACTGATTGCCACTTTTCTTCTCTCCCGTGGTCTTTTAAGACCTGTTAAGCGGCTGGTTGAAGGGACACATAAACTTGCAGCAGGTGATTTTAGTATCCGTGTCGTTCCATCCAGTAAAGACGAAATTGGTAAATTGGCATCAGATTTTAACCAACTTGCCCGCACGCTGGAAAAAAATGAACAGATGCGGCGTAATTATATGGCTGATATCTCCCATGAACTGCGTACCCCACTGTCTGTTCTGCGCGGTGAACTGGAAGCCTTGCAGGATGGTGTACGAGAGACAACCCCGGAAACTATCCCTTCGTTGCTCACCGAAGTGGCTACTTTGACAAAGCTGGTGGATGATCTGCATCTATTATCCCTTTCTAATCGGGGTTCCCTGACCTATAAAAAAGAGCTTGTGAATATCGGTGAATTACTGCAAATCTCCGTCGCGAATTATCATGGCCGTTTTACGGATAAACAAATCAGGTTGGTATTAGAGTTAAAAGAAAACGTGACACTGTTTGCTGATCCAAATCGGCTGACACAGTTATTCCACAATTTGCTGGAAAATAGCCTGCGTTATACGAATGAGCATGGAAAAGTCATTATCCGTGGATATTCAGATCAACAAAAATGGCGTTTGGATGTACAGGACAGTGCGCCCGGACTGACGGCCGAACAATGTCAGCATGTTTTTGAGCGTTTTTACCGGGGCGAATCTTCCCGTAACCGTGCAAGCGGAGGTTCAGGGCTTGGGCTGGCAATTTGTTATAACATCGTTGAAGCCCATAATGGAATCATTCTCGCAGAAAGCTCACCTTTAGGTGGTATTAAAATTCGCGTAGAATTACCATTGATTAAATTATCTGAACTTGAAACGCGCTAAATTTGAAACGCAATACTTGGAATACCATACTTGGAATACCATACTTGGAACACAATGATTACACCGCTTACACAATATACTGTTCTAATCGTTGAAGATGAACCCAAGTTGGGGCAACTGCTGATTGATTATCTACAATCTGCGGATTACCAAACCCAATGGCTCAGGCGTGGTGATGAAGTCATCGCGCATGTGCAGAAATACCAACCCCATATTATCTTGCTCGACCTCATGTTACCCGGCCTTGATGGATTGTCGATCTGTCGGGAAATCCGGCGGTTTTCCGATATCCCGATTGTGATGATGACGGCAAAAACGGAGGAGATTGACCGGCTACTTGGCTTGGAAATCGGGGCTGACGATTATATCTGCAAGCCTTATAGCCCACGGGAAATGGTCGCCAGAGTCAAGACCATTTTGCGCCGTTGCTACCGTCCGAAAGATATCATCAGTGTGCAAGGTGCACTGATGATTGATGAGAACCACTTTCAGGCGCACTATTTTGAACAGGTACTCGAACTCACTCCGGTTGAATTCCGCCTGCTTAAAATTATGTCCAGCCAGCCAGGGCGTGTTTTTTCCCGCGATCAGTTATTGAATAACCTTTATGACGATCACCGCATTGTGAATGATCGTACTATCGATAGCCATATTAAAAACTTGCGCCGGAAACTGGAGCAATTGGATGGCGACAAATCTTTCATCCGTTCCATTTACGGATTGGGTTATCGTTGGGAAGCCGAAATCTGCCGTTTGATATGACCCTGTTCACCATCACTCATTTTTTTGCAGACCTGAAATGACCGCTAATAACAATGCCATTAAGGCTAATAACCCCCCGGCCAGATTAAGGGCTGCGTAACCATAATGAGATGCGATAATCACTCCACCCAGCCATGCCCCCACGGCATTGCCCAAATTAAAGAAGCCAATATTAACCGAGGAAACCAGATTAGGTGCACCGGCTTCCTGAGCTTTATCCATGACCAGCCGCTGAATTGGCGATACCGTGGCAAAACCCAATGCCGCCATGAAAAATATGCTTAAACAAGCAATAAACGGATTATCGCCATAAAGCCAGAAAATAAACAAAATTAAGGCTTGTAGCCCTAAAGTCCAATACAACAATGGCATCATTGCCTTATCTGCAAGTTTTCCACCAACAATATTGCCAAAGAAAAACCCCAGCCCCAAGACCAGAAGAATCCAAGTGATTGCGCTTTCAGAGAACCCGGCAACATTTATCATCAAGGGTGCGATATAGGTAATCGTCGTAAAAAATGCAGCAGGGCCTAAAATAGTGATCCCCATAGCCAAAAGCACATGGATATTAGTGAAAGCCAGCAGTTCCTTTTTAATACTGACAGGGGCTTTCTGATCGAATTTAGGTAATAACTTTAAAATCCCAATTAATGCGATAATGCCAATCACCGTAATTATTGCAAAAGTGACACGCCAGGAAATCGCTTTCCCTATCCAAGTGCCAAGCGGTATGCCGATTAAATTAGCCAGTGTCATTCCGCTAAACATCAATGCGATGGCGGTTGTTTTTTTATTTTCTGCTACCAACCCAGCGGCAATAATCGCACCGATCCCCATAAACGCACCATGGGTCAGAGAGGCCACAATCCGGCCAATAATGGCCAGATAAAATGTCGGGGAAAAAGTCGTCAGGGCATTTCCAAGAATAAATAATACCATCAACATGGAAAGCATTTTTTTCTTTTCTATCCGTCCCCCCAATATGCTTAGAACGGGTGCCCCGATAAAAACCCCAAGGGCATAACTGGTTACCATATACCCCGCAGTTGGTATTGAAATACTAAATTCAGTGGCAATTTCAGGAAGTAAACCCGCGACAATAAATTCGGTCGTTGCAATCCCAAATGTCGCGATGGCCAGAGCCAAAATAGCAATAGGCATGAAACACTCCTAATAAGAATCTGGATTAATCAGATGATGGTTATCATGATGCGTCTTTTCCCTGAGACAGAGACTGTAATATATTCATGCAGCCGCCAATTTGGAAGCCATTGTCAATTAATTGACAAAGACAAAATAGTTATTGTGCTCGATAAAAATAGAGAAGCAGGAGAGAATTTTTTTCATTAAACTCCTTGATCGTATAAAATTCAGGCTAAACTTAAGCTGATAATTACCCAATCAGGAGAATTTCTTATGGCTACTGGGCATTATGATCTTAAGAAAACAAAGAACGGGCAATTTTATTTCAATCTGGTGACAGCAAGTGGTGACATTATTCTGAACAGTGAAATGTATACCTCCAAGGCTGCCGCCAACAAGGGTATTCACTCTGTGCAAGTCAACTCTCCCGATAAGGCTCGCCATGAAGTGCGAAAAAATAAATCGGGCAAACCTTATCTGGT
>NZ_JAQRFK010000189.1 GCF_028598745.1 Xenorhabdus sp. IM139775 | reverse complement strand
TAACCAACGGAACCACAACCGCAGCGTACTCAGCCGCTCACGTTGCCCGTTATTGCTGTATCGATGACCATCAGCCTTACAGTAAGCCCGCAGGTAGCGCTGCCAGCTTTCCAGCAAGGCCAGCGTGACCTGCGCAGGATAACAGACGGTGCGCTGTTCGCACCAGTCCACGAACGGTAACAGCCGCTCCCGGTAGCTTTCCCGCGTGCGCGGACTTTTTCCCTGCGCCGCCTGCGTATCCAGATACGCCTCAAGTTGCTGGCGTAAGGTGGTGAACCGGGCGCTGTGTGGGTTTGTCATCGGAGGCTCCTTCTTTTTGCTGTGTGAGTCACAAGTGGCAGTACGGTATGATTTTCTTTTCTTAGGTTGCCGGAACAGTGATTTTTGCGTATCCCCAACTTGCGCGCGGCTAACCCAGTCCGGCTGCGGCTTTAAGCCAGATACCGCTACCACAACTTGAGGCCAGCTTGGCACCAACTTGGGGGCAACTTGCGTTGAGTTCAGCCCAACTTGCGCCATTCGTAGTGTCAGAGGGGTGTCTGGTCTGCGACGTCTTTCGGGTCAATCAGGCCGCACAGGTGCGCATGCTCAGTCGCATCACCGTCCCATAACAGTTCGTATTGCAGCAGGTGCCCGCGACTGCCGCCGTGGATAAGCAGGTATTCCATGTCAGCCAGCCGCTGGCAATGCACTTTAAGCTGGTTGTCACTCCACTGGGTAAAATCGCGGATATCCCGCCGGGTAAAGCGAACGTCGCGTAACGTCTTCTGCCCGTTTCCGGCCATGTCATGCGCCATTTGCTGTATCAGCAGCAACAGCTTGCGGGTCTGCGGCGGCATCTCGTCCAGCGTCCGGCCTAAGATGTCATGCGCGAGCTGGTTCGCCAGCCGGATATCGTCTTTCGTGACTTCGATATATTCCAGCCGCCTGCCGCGATGTTCAGCCACCTTCACTTCACGCTGGTACTGGTGCAGCAGGGCAATGCTCTGAATAAGCGTGAGATATTTCATATGGTCGCGGCGGGTGCGGGTTTTGTCTGACATAAAGGTCAGCTGGCTGGCATAGGGATTGACCACATTCAACGGACGCAATAACCGCTGGGCGTTCTGGTGCAACTGCGTCAGATAGTCGCGCTCGTTCTCAGCCAGCAACCCTTCGAGCGTTTGCTTATGGCGCTGCAACGCATGGATGGCTTCGGTCTGTTCGCGGGTTTCATTGACCGTCAGCACCAGACAGCGGTTCAACAGCTCTTCATCGACATCGATCGCCGTGGTCGTCAGCATC
>NZ_JAQRFK010000188.1 GCF_028598745.1 Xenorhabdus sp. IM139775 | reverse complement strand
CACCGGCTTTCTGTTGCGCCCCGCGTATCCGCCATTCCTGCCCGTCCTGCCGGACCACGATATCCCCGTTGTCGGCAAGTGTCGTGACCACACCCGGTTCAGGCACCAAAGCCGCCGCAGGGACTGACACCGTGGCGGCGGTATTTTGGTTTGCCGGCGGCGTTTTTGTGGGTTCACCGAGCCACTGTGCCGCGTCCAGTAACTGGCCGAAGGCATTTTCAGGGTTTGCCACCTCGCAGCTAAAACGATTGGCATCGCTGCCTTCGGGGAACACGACCCGCCAGACATCCAGCCCGGCCAGTTGCAACTCTGCCGCCAGTCGCGCCGCCGCTTCATTGCCCGCTTTATCATTGTCATAGGCAATATGCACCTGCCGGATGTCATGCTGCCGGAAGGCCGCCCGGTGCGCATCGGTAAAGCCGTGTACCCCATACGCGCAGGTCACATGGCGATACCCCGCACACCAGAACGACATCGCATCAATCAGCGATTCACACAAAATCACCGAAGCCGAACCGGCCAGCCCGGCTTCATTCCAGACCCCGCCATGCGCACCCGGCAGATACAGGTGCAGCGGGGTGCCCGCCCGCAGGCGGTCCGTGATTTTACGGCCGTACAGCTCCTGTACCTGACCGTCAGCCCCGATCACCGGCACCACAAGCGAGCCGCTGAAGTGTTCATGGCCGCTCTCCCGCAACACCCCGGCCGCCTGAAGCCGGGCGCGGATCTCGGCACCGGCTTTCTGTTTTTTCTCCGGCAGCCGGTAACCGAGGGTGCGGTTGGCAAAGCCGAGCTTAAAATGGCTGGCCAGTTCAGGATGATCAAGGCGGCGTTTTTTCAGGTACTGATGCGCTTCCGGGGCATTGAGCAGGGTCTGGTGATAGAACCCGACCACCCGTAACAGCAGCGCCTGTTGCCCGGCGGCATCCCCGACATCCCCGGCCAGTTCCTCACTGGCAACCAGTGGCTCAACGGCAGGATTGACACCCAACACGGCACGCAACCGCTCCACGGCATGGCGCAGGCTCAACCCCTCGGTTTTCATCACCCAGTCCAGCACCGAACCGCCCGCCTCGCAGCCAAAGCAGTGGTAGAGATTCTTCGACGGCGTGATCACCATCGAGGGCGTTTTTTCCTGATGGAACGGGCAGAGCACGGTCATATCTTTACCACGCTTAAACAACTGCCGCCCCTGCTGCTCAATAATAGCAACTAAGGAGACGGCGGCTTTCAGGTGCTGTAATTCTGCGTCGGGAATGCGAGCCATATCTTAGTCCTTTAAAAAACCT
>NZ_JAQRFK010000187.1 GCF_028598745.1 Xenorhabdus sp. IM139775 | reverse complement strand
GTTTGCTTAACTCACGGCGACAATAAGTGACAGGGTCACCCGCAATGTGCGTTTCCAGTTCAGGCAGTCCTTCCTCACCGGCACAGGAAGTAAACTGATCGAGCAGCGCTTGCCACGCTTGCTCATCCAGACAGGAAGTATGAAGCTCCATTTTATCCGCCTCGTCGTGATTCAAACTGTCAGGAAAATACAACATAGTTTGCCTCTTTAGAGTCACCTATAATAAATGCACCTTGAAGTGCGACGAGTATATCGTTCAGCAACCTTACCTTGGATTCCGCATACAATCTAATGCCTGCCATAGCTTGGCTATCCACTGCCCGACTTGCGGGGCGGACAACATCGTCATATGATTGCCGGGCACCAGCATCGTACTGAGTTCAGCCACGAGAAGACCCCACTGGGTTTCGCGAGTTCTCCTTTCATCCCAATCGCCTTTCTCTGCATTGATCAGATGAACCCGACCCTGATAGCGGGTACGGGGAATATAGCCAGTGTTCAGATTGGCCTGCATCACACGAACAATGCCCTGCAACAGTGATATCGGCGTTTTGGCCGGGAAAAGCCCCGCTTTCACCAAGGCATGGTGCAGACGCTGAATCTGTTCATCCGGTGCCAGATCATCAAGATCGGGTCTGGTCAGCGGAAGCGGTTTCTCTAATATCAGGTTATAAATATCGATCAGCTCCATGAGTGTCTCAGTGCGATTGACGGATTTGCAGGCACTCGCTTGCTGATCAGGTTCATCCGTATCAACCAGAATGAGAGAGGCGACCGATTCCCCCTCAGCCTGCAATTGCAACGCCATCTCAAAGGCAATCCAGCCCCCGAAAGAGTGGCCCAATAGATGATAAGGGCCATGAGGCTGGATTTGCCGGATATTTTGGATATAGGCGCGGGCAGCCCCTTCAACACTGGTGTAAGGGAAATTGTGCTCAGGCGTGGATCCACGAGCCTGCAAAGCATATATCGGGCGTTGTTGGGGGAATGAGAGCGCCAGTTCAAGCAGACTCGACGGGCTGGCTCCCGCCCCCGGCAGGCAAAATAGCGGCGATAGCGATTGCGAACCCTGTTGAATGATAACGCACGGGTCGAAAGCAGGCACTGCCCGTAAGTTTTCGGTGATGGAATCTGCTATCTGGTTCAGCAAAGGCGGGTGCATGATGGATTGATGCGTGCCACCAATAGGGAAAAGCACTGAATCATGACCAACGATATCATGCCAACCGCGCCAACTATCGCCGTTGGCTAACGCATCCGCTGTATAGAGATGGATAGCTAAGGATGATTTTTGTGCAACATACGCCTGATCAAGCGGTGTT
>NZ_JAQRFK010000186.1 GCF_028598745.1 Xenorhabdus sp. IM139775 | reverse complement strand
GAATAGACCCTTAAAATAATCCATAATATTTTTCTTATTCAGACGATTTCTTATTTTCCTACGGAATTTAAAACCCAAATAGACAAACATCGATAACAGTAACATACTGAAAATAAATTTAGGCATTATGAATGAAAATATAATGCAGAATAAGATAACGATAGAAAGCAATGAGATAACAATATCCTTCATGGTAATCTTAAATATCCATGCAAAAAACTTGATAATGCATTTCATGAAGTCATAAAAAATTTCCAATATTGATACCAAGAAATCCATAATCTCCATCCTTAGTAAAAATTATCACATTAAGTCATGTACTGCGGTGATTTATCGAATAAATGATTTTACATGCCATATTCAATTTTCAATCGGTTGCAAAAGTATTGGATCTGACTGATTAGAAATCATTTTTGCCATTTTTTCAATCGGATCTGTCCGCAATATATATAACCTTTTCAAAGAAAAAGGATTATCGCCTAACTTAACTTTTCCCTGTACTGTGGTAACAGCCAAATGAAATCCAGCTTGTTTAGCCGCTTTCATTGCCTTTGGGTTATACCCGCCAAAAGGATAAGAGAGATAAAACACATGAGGGTTAAATTGTGATAGTGCCCGTCTGGAGTGGGCAAAATCATACAGGATAGTGTGGTATGACCGACTCAATAGTATGGGCTGTTTATTTTTTCTCAATCGATGCAAGAAGTGGGTATGAGACTGAAAATCAAATACATCCTGCATGGAATATAATTCAGGGAGGCTCAGAAATTGCAGGCTATCAGGGTTCCATTTTTGCGGGTGACGTTTAATTCTGGATGAAATAATAAAGAGTGTCGCTTTCTGACTATTCTCTTGCAAAATGGGGTAGGCATAAAGATAAACGGATTTCAGTCCATCATCAAAGGTTAAACCAACGACTTTTGCCGGTAAGTTAATGGAACCATTTAGGTAACCTTCCAATTCATATAATGAGATTGTGGTATAACCTGCCCGCTTCAAATAAGCCATCTGCTCACGAAAAGCGGTCAAAGACGTGGTTGTTGAGGTATGTAGAAAATATTTATTTTTTTCCAATATATGATGGTAAGTTAGCAAAGGAATGCCCGTGTCCAATTCAGCATCCCGATCACTAATGTAGCCCAATCGATCACCCAAATTAATTTCGTACCAAGTATGGTGTGAAGGATCTTGTAACTTGTCTAAAACCGGATAGCGGAGATTTTTCATCAAAATGGCAATGGGTTCGCTATCTGTATCAGGTGTGCTATAAACGCGAACCACCTCAAAAACCATCAAATTTTGGGAGGCTTTCTTAGGAAGAATATTGAAAGGATCACTGGGAAATTCAGATTTTTTAATTTCCTTTAAATTTCCTTTGGCGA
>NZ_JAQRFK010000185.1 GCF_028598745.1 Xenorhabdus sp. IM139775 | reverse complement strand
ATAATGTACTTATTATTCGAACCAACTATTTTATATTTCTATTCTTGAAAAATAATAACCAAGATGCAGTCCTTTAAAATGCTCTTTTCTAACATAGAATCTCATTTTTAAAATAAATGAAAGGATATCAAGAAACAAATCATTTGATTTACCACAGAACGTTTTTAAGCATAAAATTTCTTCCGGTTTATTTTTCAATACATAATATATGTAATTCATTAAAATTATTTTTGAAACAAAAACATTCACATGCTCTTGCTCAGAAGAAACACAATCCTTTATTACTTTAAAAACTTCACTCCGATCCTCAGAGTACTTATTAATAAAGAAATCAGGATAAGTGTAATCCATATTATAATCTTCAAAAGGAAGATAATAACCTTCATCATGAAAAATTAAAAAATTAATTGTATCACAATGGAATTCATTAATTTTTACTAGTGTTTCTTCCTGTCCTTTTTTTACATATTTCTTAGCCAAATCATGCATGGAAGATAACATATGCATTACTTCCTCCCTCTGAACCCCTCCGTCATTTTTATCACAGACAAAATAAAGAACATCATTTTCAACAACAAAATGCTTATCAAAGTTGTCACCAAACCCCAGGGCGCGAGCACACTATTTTAGCTGCGTTTTGAAGATGATTATCTCTTAATATTCGGTTTTAATAGTGTTTTTATCGAGTGAAATTTAATCACACAGGCAATTCTTTAGACTTTTATAGAAAACTAAAGAATTAAAGAACAAGAGTGACATTTTAAGTTCAAATATTAATCAAAGTATGCTCGCGCCCTGACCAAACCCTAGCTCATAAAAGAGGTAATTAATGAAATCGCTTTTATACTGATCTAAATCATTTATCGCATCTATGCTACCAATGTTTTTCAGTTGATGAACAAAATAACTTATAAAAAGATTTTTCCCCTGATAATAGTCATTGTTATTTATCGAAAAAATATTTGGTAATACGCGAAGAAAACCATTGAAAGGATCATAAGGTTGATAACAATGAATATCACATGGTATCTTTTTTTCGTTTAAACATTCATACCATCTATGAAGACTAAAATCAGAATTATCTTCTATCTTTAGTGAAAGAATCTCATTTAATTCGTCATCACCTTGTTCAAATAACACTGTATCATTATCTATCGGATTAGCCCTTTTGTTGAACAGCCTTTTCAACTTATATACATAGAGATCATTTAGATTCATTTTTATTAGCCCAGTTGCTGAGAACATTTTTTGGGTTTACCCCATTTCCCTTTAACTTTTTGTTCACTTCTAGCTTTTAGAATTTCTTTATTGAAGGCAGAGTCAGGATTTTTAATCAAATTGTAACCAATGCCTCTGGCACCAGCTTCATTTGTATTTTTAGATAATACCCCATCCTTATA
>NZ_JAQRFK010000184.1 GCF_028598745.1 Xenorhabdus sp. IM139775 | reverse complement strand
GAATTAAAACGCCAATATCGTCATGCAGAAACGCTCACCGTGATTTTAGATAACTATGTTATCCATAAAAGCAAGTCGGTCAGAGAGTGGCTACAACAGAATCCAGACGTGACACTTTTATTCCTTCCGGTTTATTCGCCCTGGTTGAACAAAATAGAGCGGTTATGGCAATCGTTACATGAAACGGTGACCCGTAATCATGGTTGCCAATTTATGTGGCAACTGATTAAAAATGTGGACATTTTTTTAAAAGCGGCGTCAGAAAAAAAGACGTTGAAAGGAATAAGAAATATCAGAGTCTCAGCATTATGAAAAGACATATAGTTTAAATATATCGATATATCCAAGGTTTAAGAATGGAACTGCCATAAAAAATTGTCAGATTCCATTGAAGGTAGAAGGTATAGACTATACTCGTTTATATGATGATGGTATGGAAATTTACCCTTTTAATGATAATGTGTACTATGTTAACACTGATAATAATGGAGATGTAAATCTTAAATTTTATGCAAGAAAACTAGCAAGTGGTTATATAACTAAAGTAGCTATTTCTAATATTATGGATGATATTACAAGTTCATTACAAGAAAATGCCTTATTTATCACACAACCTGTCATTCCATCTAATAGTCTGGAAGCCCCTATAATTTCAAGTATAAATGGAAGTGAAGTTCCTCCTGCAGGAACTAATAAAAATCCCACTTTTGATGTTATCATACCTAAATCTACAGTACTTAGTATGAATGATTTAGTATACGTTATGAGTGATATAAATGATGAAACTCCTATATTATGTTCATCTGATAGGTACGGTAATAGAAATATTAGAGATAATCCTTTCAAAGTTCCTTATAAGATTTTTACTCCATATCAATACAATATGCTATACTATTATATCCTTACCATTGGAGGGGATATTTCTAGATCAAAAAATTTAATTTTTACAGTGGGTGGGGACTCAACTAGTTATTTGCCGCCAAAAGGGAACTTTCAATTACCTACAATTCTGAATTATTCAAATAAACTCGTTGATGAATTTTTTATTTTTGGTGTGAATTCTCTTGGAACAGGAATAACTTGTGTTATTCCTGTTGGTGGTAAGAATGAAGCGGGGGTTGGAGATATTATTGACTGTATGTTAGAAATAATTAGTTATGATTCAGATACAGGAAATCCAAGTCCTAAAATAACATTAATAACTTCAGTACAAGTAAAAGATACAAAACCTATTAAAATTCCTATTGGATCTTCATTTCTGGAAAATTTTGGTGTAGACGATGAAGGAAATCCAACACCCGTGTATATTTATTATATTGTTAATAAAGAAAAATATTCACAGAATTGGCAAGGATTTCTTGATACAGTTTCATTAGATTCTCATTAATTTCTAATTTATATTAATACAACTCTTTAAATAAGAGTTGTATTAATTAAATATGATTTTAACTCAATAAGGATAAAAGTAATGACTA
>NZ_JAQRFK010000183.1 GCF_028598745.1 Xenorhabdus sp. IM139775 | reverse complement strand
ACCACCCGGTCTTTGTTGCCCTTGCCCTGACTGACCACAACCGCCCCGCGCTCGAAGTCAATATCATCCCGCTTGAGCTGGCGCAACTCCATGCGCCGGAGGCCGCTGCTCCAGAGCACTTCCAGCATGACCCGGTTGCGCAGCCCCAGCACACTCAGGTCATCAAGGCTGTCCAGTACCTGCGTGGTTTCCCGTTCACTCAGTATCTGGGCGGGTAACCGCTTCTCTTCTTTCGGCAAGACCAGCAACTCCGTCGGGTTGTAGAGGATGTGATGCCGTTGCAGTAACCAACGGAACCACAACCGCAGCGTACCCAGACGCTCACGTTGCCCGTTATTGCTGTATCGATGACCATCAGCCTTACAGTAAGCCCGCAGATAACGCTGCCAGCTTTCCAGCAAGGCCAGCGTGACCTGGGCGGGATAACAGACGGTGCGCTGTTCGCACCAGTCGATAAAGGGCAGCAGGTAGCAGCGATAGGTTTCCAGTGTACTGTCGGCACGTCCCTGCGCGGCCAGGGTATCCAGATAGGCCGCCAGTTGCTGGCGCAGCGTGGTCAGTGTGCTGTCGTGCAAAGTTGTCATTCGGATTTTCCTTGTCGTTGTGGGCATTATCCGGCAGTACGGTCTGGGAGACGGTTTTATTGTATTGTCGGAACAATGATTTTTCGTTTGGTCAGACTTGCGGGCATTTAACCCTGTCTGGCTGCGGTATTGGGGCGGTTTTCACGCCACAGACTTAGCCCCGACTTGGGGCAGACTTGGTATCGACTTACCGCCATGCTACCCAGACTTGCACAGATCATACCGGGACAATCAGACCGCTTAAGTGGGCACTGTCGCCATCACCATCCCAGAGCAGTTCGTATTGCAGCAGGTGCCCGCGATTGCCGCCGTGGATCAGCAGGTATTCCATCTCACTCAGGCGTTGGCAGTGCAACTTAAGCTGGCTGTCGCTCCAGTTCGTGTAAGCGCGGATATCCCGCCGGGTAAAGCGGACTTCGCGTAACGTCTTCTGCCCGTTTCCGGCCATGTCATGCGCCATTTGCTGTATCAGCAACAACAGCTTGCGGGTCTGCGGCGGCATCTCGTCCAGCGTCCGGCCTAAGATGTCATGCGCGAGCTGGTTCGCCAGCCGGATATCGTCTTTCGTGACTTCGATATATTCCAGCCGCCTGCCGCGATGTTCAGCCACCTTCACTTCACGCTGGTACTGGTGCAGCAGGGCAATGCTCTGAATAAGCGTGAGATATTTCATATGGTCGCGGCGGGTGCGGGTTTTTTCTGACATAAAGGTCAGCTGGCTGGCATAGGGATTGACCACATTCAGGGGCTTAAGCAGCCGCTGGGCGTTCTGGTGCAACTGCGTCAGATAGTCGCGCTCGTTCTCGGCCAGCAACCCTTCAAGGGTCTGCTTATGCCGCTGCAACGCATGGATGGCTTCGGTCTGTTCACGGGTTTCATTGATGGTCAGCACCAGACAGCGATTTAATA
>NZ_JAQRFK010000182.1 GCF_028598745.1 Xenorhabdus sp. IM139775 | reverse complement strand
GGATAGGTACGGAATCTAATTTTTCCTTCTGAATCAGAATAAACGGTAATAAAATCGATCTCATTATAAGATTGAATCTCAATAGGTTGAGGTATTTTATCATCTGTAGAAAAAACAACTAGATTTAATTTTTTTGGTTGCGAGGAAGATATAACTACAGCAACATTTTTCAATGGATGACCATGAGATCCAGTGATTGTTGAACTAACTAAAGCACATTCACTATTGGGATTATCAATACTATTATCACTCGTTGGCGTCACCATATAGTTTTTGTCATAGTCAAACAAAATAGTCTTATCAAAACTGAATTGCTTTGCTGTATAGGTGATATGCAGAGGTGTTACTTCTTGCATATCTGATCCTGAACTAGAAATCGCATGAACACTATAATTTACTGGTTTTTCTGGCAGAACATCACTATTGATATTCAACAGAAATATCGCACTACCTCCAGTTTTATCTTTTAAGGGTGTCCACTTAACATAATTTTTCACTTCAATTATCGTTGGATCACTTTTTATTGAAATACTTTGGATATCCTCAATCAATTTTTGATCTGCAACAAGCGTCACTGTCAGATAAACAGATTGGCCAATAATAATATCTGAGCCATCCAATATAGATACACAAAGTTCTCCTAGCAAACAAGATTTTGATAATTTTATTTCATTATTTTCAATGTTCATTTTTTCACCTTTAAATATATAAAAATTTAGTTAAATACACCAGGGCGAGAGCGTGAACGTTTTTTGAGCTTGAAATGTATGCTACGCAACCATAATTAGAATAAATATCACTCAATCTGGTCTTGTTAAAGTATGAATTAGTGCTTTATTTACACAATTCGTTCGAAAATTAGTCTTTCATGCTCTCGCCCTGTTAAATACACACTGTTATAATTAAATTAATATATGATTAAAACTAGATAAGCTATTTGATGACACTCCAAGTCAAATATATTGACTTGGAGTATATAACATCGGAAACATTAATGTATAACCAATGTTTCCAGATACTAATTTATCTATAAATTAAGATGAGCACCCATAATAGTCATCATCATCATATTCATTTGGATCCATAGTATTAATATCAACTTTCCAAGTTTTACTATACGCTTTTTCTCCAGTTGCTTTATCGGTTATTGTATAATAATTAACATATAACCTTGAAGGATTATAACCATCTATAGGAAGAACTCCTTTAAGGAAACAGAATGGTATAGTAACTACTTGATATTTAATACTCCCATCTTGTTTTAGGTTCGTTAAGTCAAAACCATATTCTTTAGATACAAGGCCATTGGAAGATTTTATACTCACTTTTACTTTACCACTTTGATTAGGCTGCGGTAGATTTCCTATATTAGAAGCACCTGCAACCTTTATCATCACATATAATCCAGCACTATCTTTATTATTGTTACCTTCACCAAAAACTAATCCTTGACTTATCATGTCAAAAATTACGGCAGACGATTCAGAAATGGTGCTGTCTGTAT
>NZ_JAQRFK010000181.1 GCF_028598745.1 Xenorhabdus sp. IM139775 | reverse complement strand
AGCAGAATCAATATAATTAGGCATAATTTACATGTTTCATAAACAGTTCATCAATAGAGCATCTTTCCCGTCTTCTTGTGGCTTTTACTTTCGCCCATTTGGGTTCGATAGGATTTAAATCCGGACTGTAAGGTGGTAACCATTCCAACTGGCATCCGTGGTCGGCTATTGCTTGTCGTGTGTCATGCCGCTTATGGAATGAGGCATTATCCATCACAATCACGGCCCCGCTTGGAAGCTTGGGCAGCAAATCCGGTGTCATCCAGGCATGGAAAACATCCGCATTAATATTCCCGGCAAACAAGCTTAAGGTCACGAAGGCCTTTTGGATGATGGTGCCAATGACATTAATGCATCCTTTGGCCTGCCAGTCATATGTCCCGAAACAGCGCTGTCCTTTTGGGGAATAGCTGTACATGCGGGACATTGACTGTTCAAAACCGCTTTCATCCAGATAAACAATCGGTTTGCCCGCTTGTTCATCATGACGGAGGCGCTCGACAAATATCTGACGAGCCTGTTCGTCAGCGTTAGGGTGTTTTAACGTTTTTTTTTGACGGTAATATTCAGCCGCTTCAACGCGTAATGAATAGCTGACTGTGAGACGCCCAGACGTTTTGCTCTTTCCCCTTGATAATCATCAGGATAATTTTGGACATCAATAAGGAGCGTCTCATCACTGATTTTCGTGGGTGGTTTATTACGGGTTACACAGGGTTCTATTTTGTGACTCCACCGAAACAAAGTGCGGATAGCGATCTCAAAGTGGGCACTCGTTTGTTCGAAAGTCAACGAATGCTTGTCCTTGTATGCCAGTACTCTTTTTCGGAAATCTAAACTGTAGCCCATCTCACCACTCAGCCCTGTTATTGAAGTGCTGGTATTATGCCATAAAATTATGATTCAGCTATAGGTATAACGACCAATCGCGGTGATCACCTTGCCACCGTGATCGGTGGCATCATTTAAAAGAATCACTGCCTTACCTGCCATGTTTATCTCTCCATTACCATTCACCATAGGGATAGGTTTTCCCTTTGATAAAGTTTTTGATGTATTTAGGATACTCACCATAGCCATCAGAATGCTTTGTTTTTCCCTGACACACAGTCATCTTATCGCCGGAAACCGATTCACCTTCGCCACTGGCTAGTAGCATAATATTTCCGTTATTTTTATCGAAAACGTAGAACTCCATGAGGGGATTTTCCCAAGATGGCAGTTTTATATTAAAAAGGTTTTTATAATCGAATAATTCTTTTTCATCATTGGAATACTTAACAGGTTTATGAGTACCTTGATGAGTTTGTTGCCTAACAATGAAATTTGTTTGGATGGTTTGTTTCTTGACTATCGGATTCCAACAGACGACTAATCCATAAGGTAAAATCTCATGGTGGTTCTTACTGGCAGCGTTATTTACTCCTAGATTATTCTGGTCTGAATGGGACGGAGCAGGCATAAATGTTCGTACAACACTATTATTTTCGTCCAGAAAATGAACCGAACTAACATAAATTGGATCATA
>NZ_JAQRFK010000180.1 GCF_028598745.1 Xenorhabdus sp. IM139775 | reverse complement strand
TTATGGTGATCATCCATAAAGTGAAAGCGGTCAGTTCCCCCACATATCGGGCAAGCGCCATGCTTCCCCTTTGCCGGAACCTCAACGCCACAGGCGGGCAACAGGCTTTGCCAATGATTCATGGCGGATTTTTTTACCGTATGGATAAAGTCGAGGGGGAGAGTTTCTTCATTGTTTTTACGGCGGTTATATCCATATGCAGATGATTGACTCATGGCTTATTCCTCATAAACAGCCGCTTGAAGCGCATGGTAGACTTCCTGATTGATATCACAGGCCAACGCAATCAGGTTATTTAAATCGATGGAACATTCAGACTTGGCTTTTTCAAGAATGACGTAAAATAAAGAGGTCGCCAGCCTTGTATTGTGCATGGCCTGATCCAGTGAGATGGGTGCTCTATTCTCGTACACGCTGACGATTTCAGTATCAACGGTTTCATTATCTGGCATACAAGCACTGCGAATATTTTGGGCGGCTTTCTCCGCGCCGCGTAATGTCTTGTATTTGTAGCGGACAGTTTCTTTTTTTATCTCGCCTGTATGCTGATTTGTCGTGGTGACAATGATCTTAAACATGGCTTACCTCCTGAATGGAGATAAGGCGCACCGGGTGAATATCTGTTAGTCGTTGATTGCTTGATGCAATTAGACATGTAAATTTAAGGCGAGTTTGGTTAGACTGTGTGTCAGCCATAGCATTAGCTCCGATAATGTTGTGGTTAGACGCCTCGATAGTGTTTGCCGCACTTAGAGGCGTTGCTTTTTCCTGCTTTTGATATCTCAAGGTGAATCGCACCTTGAAATTCACTTTACTTTTAATTGAATCGCACTTCAATCCTTTTTTTATAATTTTCTTTGTGTATACTGAATCGCACCTATGTATAAGGAGTTCAGTAATGGCAACAGGTTCTAAGAATGCTAAGTCACAACAGCTAAACGCAAGATTCCCACACGAAGTTGTTGAAGAAATGGAAAAATACATTGCAGATGGTGAAAACAAAGCACAATTTATCGTTACTTCTGTCAAAGCTGAAATCAAACGCCGCCAGCGCAAAGTCAAGGCATTATCTGAGTAATAATCAACGAACCCTCTTAAAGAGGGTTGTTTCTCAAATTGATGGTTATTTAATTTCAAATAATTTCTATAGTTAATATCTACCATCACATCCCTTTATGCCCAAAATCAGGCTATTTTTAGAGTGAGTTTGACCACTGCCAATTAAGGCAGTTAATTTTTTTTCATGATGTTATTTTTTAATTGGTAAGTTTACGGCTGTACGGGTTATTTACATTGTTTACTGTTGGCGGGTTACGTACCCAATGCAGCAGATCACTGAGCAACCAAGCACAAGAATTACGGCCTAATGGCTTACGGGCAGGGAAGCGTCCTTCATTTTCCAGTTTCCATGCTGACGTTCTGGAAATAGAAGTAATGTGATGGCGTTCCTTTTCGCGGACAAGGCGATCATAGGGTTCGACATACTCGGAAAGGATAGAGCGGCGTTCTTCTGATGTAGGAGAATTATACTGAATGGTCATGTTACCCTC
>NZ_JAQRFK010000018.1 GCF_028598745.1 Xenorhabdus sp. IM139775 | reverse complement strand
CTATCTAACGGGCTGGGTATATTCTTTTTTTTCACATCGAAAGAATTTGATCTGAATATCATGATATTCTCCCAGTAGTAATCATCAAAAAAACAGACTTGGTGAATGAATTAACGCTAATTTATTATTTCTCTCCGTTGTTCCTGATATTTTCTTCTTCGCCACAAAACCTCCAATATCACAAACCATAACGGTGTGCCATATAACGCAACACGGGTGTCATAATCAAATACCATAATCACCACGGTAAAGGCAAAAAATAGCAGCGTACACCAAGTCATCGGAATGCCCATTGGCATTTTATAGATGGATTTTTTATGCAGATCAGGACGTTTCTTGCGGTAAGCCAGATAAGCCAGCAGGATCATGCACCAACTGTAAATCACCATAATGGCCGCTACGGTGGTCACAATCGTAAATAATTTCATCACATCAGGAATGATAAACAACAGGAATACGCCGCTTGCCATACAGAGCACGGAGAATATCAGGCCGAATACCGGAACGGCGCTGCTGATGGAAAGTTGCCCAAATTTATGATGCGCCAATTTTTCTGTCGACAGGCCATAGAGCATCCGGGTACAGGCGTATAACCCACTGTTTGCTGAAGACATGGCCGAAGTGAGCGCCACAAAATTGATCACGGCGGCGGCGGCGGGTAACCCGGCCAGTGCAAACAAGGTCACAAATGGACTGGCTTCCGGTGAAATCTGCGGCCATGAGGTCACCGCAATGATGCACATCATGGAGAGTACGTAAAAGATAATGACCCTGATGGGAATACTGTTGATGGCTTTGGGTAAGATTTTCTCCGGCTCTTTGGTTTCCGCCGTCACCGTACCAACCAACTCAATACCGGTAAAAGAGAAAATGGCGATCTGAAAACCGGCAAAAAAACCGAAGACACCATTTGGCAGGAAGACGTCTGGCTCCGTCAAATGACGAACAGAGGCTGTCACGCCATTGGGTGAAGTCCATCCCACCACCACCATGCCGACACCCACGACAATCAGGGCAACTATCGTGACCACTTTAATCATGGCAAACCAGAATTCTGCCTCACCAAACAGCCGGACTGAGAAGAAATTACACAAGCACATCAATCCCAAGATAAACAGTGCCGTTAACCAAAGCCAACTGTCCGGAAACCAATACTGGATATAACCGCCACACACCACAACATCGGCGATACAACTGACGATCCAACTCATCCAATAAGTCCAGCCCAGAAAATAGCTGGCCTTATCGCCAAGATAATCTGCGACAAAATCAGCAAATGTCCGGTAATCCAATTGGGTGAGCAACAGTTCCCCCATTGCCCGCATGACCATAAAAGCAAAAAAGCCAATCAAAAGATAAGTCAGGATAATTGAAGTCCCTGATACAGCAATCGTTTTCCCTGCCCCCATGAACAATCCCGTCCCAATGGCTCCACCAATGGCGATCAACTGGACATGGCGCTTACCTAATCCACGGTGAAGTTTTTGCGCACCGGCGGATGATTCCCCTACGGGTGTTTTTAATGATTTTGTCATCAATAACCTCTACGGTTTGCTTTTTTATAAATTGATTATGTGAATTTTGCCCACTGAATATTTCCCTGACCCGACTATTTCTTCCACAGCAATATTTCCCTAACAGCAATATTTCCCTAACAGCAATATTTTTCTAACAACAACCCTGCCCGTAGCCCAATCGCTACATGCGCATTAGGAAACAGAATAAAGTTTGCAGGCGAGGTGATTTTCCAGGACTGATTTTGCTGGCGGGCGATTTCAAAACCTTGCGGTAATTCAGTAAAGTTTTTCGTCTCTTCTGGAATATTGAGCTGAAAACTGGCGTGTTGTTTGATAATGGCATCCACCACACGATAACGTTTAAGCGCCGGTTTATCCCGTTTGATGGCAGATCGGCCGGCGATCAAATCCTGCAAGGCGGTGGTCATATTGCGGAATCTGGCCAGATCATTTTGCCCGAAAGGAAGCGCCTTGCCGATTTCCAGCGTGCAACTGTCTGCATTAAAATGTTCGCTGGTAAACTGGCTGAACGTTCCCCCTCCCGTGTTATGAAAGACCAGGGCATCAATATTGCTGTCGTCCAGCCACTGTAAAAAATCTGCGGCATATTCACGGGTCTGATAGGGCAACAGGGCAAACTGCTCATGGCAGGAACCCCGGATGGCGGTATGAAGGTCAAGGTGCCTGCGTTGCGCTGAGGCCATCACCGCCGGTTGATTAAAAAATTGCCGGATAACCGACTCCAGCACCCTCGCGCGGTTCGATTCCTTTGCCAACGGAAGCTGTTGATAACGGCCGCCAAACAGGCGGTTGAGATCATGATCAAGATACCGCTTCCCCTCGCGCATGGCGGGTAAATTGCCAAAGACCAACAGCAGATTGTGTTGTAATGGCAAACTTCCCTGTTCCAGTTGTGACACTATCCGGGTAAGTATTTCCACGGGTGCCGTTTCATTGCCATGAATTCCCGCTGAGATGATCAACGTATCGGGGATTTTCTCGGGTGAAGATGGCTGTTGTTCTTGCGGTAACAGTTGCAATACCCCTTCCGCCAACCATGTTGACTCGATGGTGGGCGGAAAACACACATTATTTTCGATCTTGTTTTCAAGCCCTATTTTGTTGTTAAGCAATAAAGTCAGTAAATCCATTTCATCTCCTGATTAACACTGAAACTCATAAATCGAACCCAACCTGAGTATTTGCGTCAGTTCATCAAGGGCACAGTAGACTTCGCCCAATAGTTGCGGATCAGCGAGATCCGCCGCATACAGCGAATCGCGATAATGACGTTCAATCCATAGCGTCAGACGTTGATACAGTTCTGGTGTCATCAAGGTCGCCGGATTTACCGCGGCCAACTCCTGTTTATTCAACGCCACCCTGAGCCGCAAACAGGCCGGCCCACCGCCATTGCGCATACTTTCCCGCAAGTCAAAAAAGTGAAGCTGTGTGATGGGGGAATTGCCTTGCGCAATCAACGTTTGCAGATAGGCCGAGACATTGTGATTCTGCCGGCACTCTTCCGGTAAAATCAGCATCATGTTGCCATCCGGCTGGCTCAATAACTGGCTGTTGAATAAGTACGATCCGACGGTATCCTGAAGGGTGACCTGCTCTGTCGGTACTTCAATGGCAACCAGGCTGTGCCCAAGCCGGGCCAGTTTTTCCCTCAACCCAGTCAATACTGACTGCGGATCCAAAAAAGCCTGCTGATGATAGAAAAGCACATTGCGGTTGCTGACGGCGATGACATCGTTATGAAACACCCCGCTGTCAATGGCCAGCGGATTTTGTTGGGCAAAGATTGTCCTGTCATCTTCAAGCTGATGCAGGCGGGCGACGGCCTGACTTGCCTCCAGTGTCTGCCGTGCCGGATAACGCGCCGGTGTTACCCCCTGCTGCAACGCCTTGCGTCCATAGACAAATAACTGGACGCCCGCTTCATCATATTCGCCGCAGAAACGATTATGGTTCGCCGCCCCTTCATCCCCCCAATCGGCATGTTGGGGCAGCGGATCATGATGAACGAAATAGGCTTGATCAGGAAAAGTGGCTTTCAGGGCGCGTGACGTCGTGGTGCTTTCCAGCGAACGGTGCAACTTATTATTTAAGTTTGCCACCGTGAAATGAACACGCTGATCCGCACTGTCTGCGGAAGGTGAAACCGTTGCCGCATTGGCTACCCACATGGAAGATGCGGAACTGAGGTTAGACAGCAGCAATGGGGAATAGCGGGCGGCTTTATTTAACACCTGTCCGTCACTGCCGCTAAACCCCAACTGCCGCAATGCCGGCAGGTCAGGGCGTTGTTGCGGGGGCAAAACGCCCTGTACCAGCCCCATATCAGACAACGCTTTCATTTTCATCAATCCCTGAAGCGCGGCTTTGCGGGGATTGGATTGCTGCCCCCGATGATTGATGGAAGCCTCATTACCCGTAGACAGGCCGGCGTAATGATGGGTCATTCCCACCAGACCATCAAAATTTGCTTCAATCCCTGACATAATTACCTCTCACATCCGATTGATGAATGAAAAAAATCGAGGCCCGGTGTCGGCGTTTCAGGCAAAACCACACTTTCAGCGGCCAGGGAAGCCATCGGCCAGGCACAATAATCCGCAGCATAATAGGCACTGGGGCGGTGATTGCCGGATGCCCCAATACCCCCAAACGGTGCCTTGCCGGATGCCCCTGTCAGCGGCTTATTCCAATTCACGATCCCCGCTCTCGCCTCTTGCAATAGTCTTTCAAACAGGCCGGCATCAGGCGAAATCAGCCCCGAAGCCAGCCCAAACCGCGTATCATTCGCTATCGCGATGGCTTCGTCGAACGTGGTATAACGCCTCACCGTTAACAGGGGGCCGAAATATTCTTCATCAGGAATGGCTTTGGCATGGGTCAGATCAACAATACCCGGCGTCATAAACGTTGAATGCGGATCAGGCTGCGTCAAGGTGAGCAAAGCGATCCCGCCCAAGGCCAGCAAGTTAGACTGAGCCTCCAGCAAACTTTGCGCGGCGGCCAACGAGATGACGCCACCGATAAAAGGCTGGGGGTCAGCATCCCAACGGGCAGGGACAATCTGGGCGCTGGCCTCAAGTAACCGCTGGATTAAGGCATCCCCCCTTTCCCCTTGCTTCACCAGCAACCGGCGGGCACACGTACAGCGCTGCCCGGCGGAGATAAAGGCCGACTGGATAATGGTGTAAACGGCGGCGTCAATATCATCATAATCGTCCACAATCAGGGCATTGTTGCCCCCCATCTCCAGCGCCAGCATTTTTTCTGGCTGACCCGCTAATACGCGGTGGAAGTGAAAGCCGGTTGCCGCACTGCCGGTAAACAGCACACCATCAATTTCACGGTTATCCAGTAAAGCGCCCCCCGTTTCCTTGCTGCCTTGAAGCAGATTCAGCACACCGACCGGCAAACCCGCCTTAATCCACAATTCCACGGTTTTCTCTGCGGTGATTGGCGTCAGCTCACTGGGTTTGAACACCAGCGTATTCCCGGCAATCAGCGCCGGGACAATATGCCCATTGGGTAAATGCCCCGGAAAATTATAGGGGCCGAAGATCGCCATCACGCCGTGGGGACGATGCTGCAATATCGCTTTGCCGTCCGGCATGGGGGTTTCGGCATACCCCGTCCGTTGCGCCCATGCTTCAAGCGAAATGGCGATCTTGCCGATCATTGACTGGACTTCTGTCCGGGTTTCCCACAACGGTTTGCTGGTTTCTTCGCTAATGACTTGCGCAAGCTGCTCTTTTTCTTGCGCCAGCAAATCGGCAAATGTCTGGATAATGGCGATACGTTTTTCAACCGCCAATCCAGACCATGCAGGAAATGCTTTACGGGCGGACTGGCAGGCTGCCCCGACCTGATGGGCAGAAGCACCGTTCGCCTGCCACAAAACCCGTTGATCCACCGGAGAATATTTCACGACAGGCAGACCTTGCCCGGCGACCCACTCACCGCCAATGTAATTTGCTTGATGATTCATTGTGAAATCCTTTAATGGCAAAAGCGCTTGATAGCGAAGTTTTTAATTGTGAAAAAACCTGACTGGCGAAAAACTTAAGAGAAAAGAGAAACGAAGCGTACCGGATCGCCATCATCCACTTGGAGCATCTCCATTTCCGCGGGGGTCAGCGGCAATTCATCGCTCACCAGCGGGTCAGAAACAGGCAGAAGGAGTGCTTTGAACGCCTGAAAATTCAGGTTAGAAACGATGTACTGTGTGCTCCCCTGTAATCGGGAAACATGATCGCTTCGTTTCACATGCACCAGCCGGCTGGCTTTGACGGCGCGTACTTTGTCAATCTCGGCATCCAAGATGGCACCCGCATCAAAAATATCGACCGCACCGTGATAGGAAAATCCCTCTTTTTCCAGAATGGCACGGGCAGGCAACGTATTTTCATGCACCTGACCAATGACATGACGGGCTTCTTCCGGCAACAGAGGCACATAAATCGGATGGAATGGCATCAGCTCGGCAATAAACGTCTTGGAGCCAATACCGGTCAAGTAATCCGCTTGGGCAAAAGGTACCGTGAAGAAATGTTTGCCAAGGGCATTCCAGAACGGCGATTCCCCCTGTTGATCCACAACCCCTCGCATTTCCGCAAAAATAGATTGCGGAAACAGGTGCCTGAAGGCGGAAATAAACAGTAATCGGCTGCGGGAAAGAAACACCCCATTACCTCCCCCCTGATAATCAGGGGACAGGAACAACGTACACAATTCACTGCATCCGGTATAATCCTGCCCGACCATCAGCGTTTCAAAGGTGTTGTAAACCCCCAATTCTCGGGAAGCCCGCACGGATTTATGGACGCGGAAATTGTAGAAAGGCTCTTCCAGCCCGACCGCAACTTCCAGCGCACTGACGCCGACAACACGATGCTGTTCCGTATCTTCCAAGGTAAATAAAAACCCCTGTTGTGCTCGTCCCTTTGCCTCGCTGAAAGAATCAATGCTGCGTGAAATCCGTGCCGTCAGATATTCCTGATTATTCGGTAATGTCGTCAGGCCAACGCCAGCACGGGACGAAAGATTGAGGATATCCTCTAAATCTTCATGTTGAACGGATCTAAATAGCATCATGATATCACCTCAACTCGGCCTTATTATTCCTGAACAAATCGCTGGAGGGCGTTTTCAAGGCGGATAAAACCGTCGTTGATATCCTGCTGTTCGATATTTAACGCAGGCGCAAAACGCAACACGTTGGGACCAGCGATCAAGGCAATTAATCCCTCTTCCGCCGCAATATTGCTCAGGGTCTTCGCCTTGCCCTGATATTTCTCAACCAGCTCAGCCCCGAGCAATAGCCCTTTGCCACGCAATTCACTAAATACCTGATAGCGCTGATTAATCTCGGACATCCGTTGCATAAATTCATGATGGCGTTTTTGTACCCCGGCAAGGAACGCCGGCTGGTTCACCAGTTCGACGACGGTATTGGCAACGGCTGCCGCCAGTGGGTTGCCGCCAAAGGTTGTGCCGTGCGTTCCCGGCTGGAACACCTCGGCGATGTGCTGCCTGACCAGCATGACACCAATCGGGAACCCGCCCCCCAGCCCCTTGGCACTGGTCAGGATATCCGGCTCGATACCGGTTTCCTCGTAGGCATACAAATACCCGGTCCGGCCAATGCCGGTTTGGATTTCGTCAAAAATCAGCAACGCCTGATATTGATCACACAACTCCCGCAATGCTTGCAAAAATGCAGGTTCAGCCGGGATCACCCCCCCTTCTCCAATGATCGGTTCAACAATCACGGCACAGGTTTTTTCTGATATATGGGCTTTAATCGCGTCGATATCGTTGAATGGCAGATGCGTAATTTGCTGTGGCAATGGTGCAAAATCTTGGGAATATTTGGGTTGCCCGCCAACCGTCACCGTAAATAATGTTCTACCGTGAAAGGAATTCTCAAATGAAATAATTTCGTTCTTATGAGTTCCATATTTATCCAGAGAATATTTTCTGGCAATTTTTAATGCCGCTTCATTGGCTTCCGCACCGGAATTACAGAAAAAGGCCTTATCTGCAAAGGTATTCTCAACCAGATATTTCGCCAGTTTTAAGACAGGTTCATTTGTATAGCCATTACCAATATGCCATATATTTTCCATTTGAAAATTTAATGCATCTTTTAATTTATCATTGGCATGGCCGAGTGCATTCACGGCAATCCCACCCGCAAAATCAATGTATTCCTTACTATTTTGATCCCAGACCCGTGAACCTTTGGCAACCACAGGGATAAAGTTTGCCGGTGAAAAACAGGGAACCATATACTGGTCAAACCAATCTCTTTGAATCGTGTTCGGCATTTGTTTTTCCTCAATGAATTGGGATATAAAAATAAGAATAATTTTATATACCATTAAATTTAATTTTTAATGAATGGCCTTATTTAATCTATCAATCCGTTATTTCGGTAAACTTGTTTCGGTAAATTTGTGTCGATAAATTCCCAGTGACATTACCGCAAGCATTTTTTAATCCTGTCTGATCAGTTATTAACCTCATAATCTCCCCGGCATTTAACAAAGTCAACACAATCCAGTCACAATGAATTTACTTTATGATGTTTTTCACAATTTATAAAAATGGATTTATTTTCAATTTATGCATCGTTTATGCATAAAAAAATAAATCAAAAGAGGTATCGAAACGAAGATAACGGCAATGCCGTAATTTCGTTCAATAATTATTCATAAATAGTGACTTTTTGGGATGGCCACGATCTGAAAAATATATTTGCAATTAACAAACTTTACCTTATGTATCGATAATAGTGTTTAAATTCAATATATTAAAAAATTACAGCCATTTTGGGAGGTTATGGGGCGCTATGAGGTACGTCTGTTTCTTAATGGATACGGCGACTGTCGAGGATTCAGCGGCTCCCTTGGATTACGGTTTAGATAAACCATTTTTGGGTTCATCAAAACAATATTTAAAGTCCCCTTGATAATGCGGTAGAAATATTGCTGAATGATTTATTTTTTCCTCTTCAGAAAAAGACTCAAATTCTTGATTCCAATGACTGTGTAGCCTTATAGCACCTCTAAAATAAAAATAGCATCATGCCAAAGACATTAATAAATATTAATTGTATCAATTAATATTACATTATGTATGACTATGATATATCCGGTTATTTTCAATCTACAATGTAATAATCAACAAAGTCGCAATTTAAAACCTATTGGGTATCGATAAATCCGGTTAATCATTTAAAAATATCATTTGACCATGTACCAAATATCTTGTTCAGTGACGCCAGCACGATAGCACTGGCGTTTATCATTGCTGGCTATCCTCACTTTCTTATTCCACCCAGTAAGTTAGCTATCCCTGCCATCGTGCTCTCTCTTTCTTTTTGGGTAATATAATTTTTCCATAGGTTATTTCCTTCATTCTCCCAAGGGGGAGAAGTGGGTTTATCGCAGATCCAAAATTGTACCTTCCTAGATATGTTAGGATTATTTCTGTTTCTATAGAGAAATCTCAACTCTTTTCCCGTGATATTCGTATCAAGCTTATAAACAACCCGCTCGTACTCTATATCATCAAGTATGAAATGCACATCTTTCACAATGGATGGATCATTATTTTCACATACGAATGATAACCCTCCTTTACATTTTCTTCCTAGGTATTGACGATTATATTCAAAATCTGTCAGCACAGTATTGTATTTGGGATGCTTATTTAAATGTGACTTGAAGCTTTCCCTATATTTTCTGAATTTTTCAGAACTATTGTAGTTAAGCCTTCCATTAAAACGATTAACTGCATTGATATATCTATCGTCAATGGACTCTTCTGCCTCCCTTTGTTTTTTTATATATATTTCTGTATTCATTCCCTGATATATTTCCGCAAGAGTGAGATATTGATCAATTGATATAGGAGGGTAATTATCTTTTTTGTGGAAATGTATTTTCGCTGCCAAAAACGCAGGGTTTTCAGCAATATACCCAGATCTCACTGAATCTAAACCAAAAATCAAATCACCAACTTCAAATTTTTCTTTAAACGGTTTTAAAAATGGCATATTTTTCTTCCTCAAGGGAATTAGTGGAATTAAAACAGATTGTACGCAATATTTTTTAACGTTAAAATAATGTAACTTATAAAATTAACTAATGGGATGTGTTATTCTTTCCTACTTATGCTGTTCTGTTAGCACCATCATCGATTAGTATATACTCCTCGTACTTCAAGATGAATTTATTATCTCCCCGCACTGCGAGATAAGCCAGCGGCTTTCGTCTTGCGAGCTGCAACCCGAAGTTTATGATGTATATATTATGAACAACGTTTTATATACCTAGCCTATCATTTATCTAATTTCTCTTTACAATTATACCCAATGGATTTCAAGTTGCATCGCGGCGGCAAGGGAATGAATCCCCGGGAGCATAGACAACTATGTGACCGGGGTAAATGAGCGCAGCCAACAAAGAGGCAGCTTGAAAGACGACGGGTATAGATTATCTCATTGTTTACTCTAACTAAATTTTCATAATAGTGAGAGTTTGTAACCTTGTCCCCCGCGCTGCGGGGGACAAGGTTTACGCCTGTCATTTTGAAACACTATTTAGGAAATAATTTCCATCACAGTGATATTTATTAATATCGTTATATTATAAATCACGCTTGCAGTTTGATAAGAAAAAAACAACCATAAGGGATTGAGTAAACAGATATGTGAATTTTCATATTAATTATAACCTTCGACAATGGCTTGTTCTTTATGACTCTAATAGCTTATTTATATCGTCAATCTTGGGTATTACTGCTGGTATCGACAATAAGCGCATTAATTAGTGGATTTGCCGGTGCTTCGATAGTCGGGATGATCAGTCAGGGAGTGACAGAAAAGATTAACCTGACTACTTTTCTTTGGAGCTTTTTTGGTATCTGTTTTATTTTTTTTATAACTAAAACCCTATCAGAAATTACATTATCCCATTTAGCCCAATCCACGATTTTTTCATTACGCCTCAGCTTGAGTAATAAAATTCTACGTGCACCACTTAAAAAACTCCATAAACTTGGGCGGCATGGTTTATTAGCGGTTTTGACTAAAGACGTCGATGTTTTCGTACACTCCTTTATGCTGGCACCGTCAGTTTTTGGTAATATCACCCTCATCATCGCCTGTTTTGGTTATTTAGCCTGGATGTCCTGGCAACTGTTTCTCATTCTGGCAGTATGCTGCCTTATCGGTATGTATGTGTTTTATCTGTGGGAAAAATATCCATTACAATTAATGACACAGATGCGTGATCAAATTGATAAAATATACCTTAATTTCCAGAGCCTGATTGATGGCAGTAAAGAGCTGCAACTCAATAAACAAAAAGGCAATCTTTTTATTGATAAAGTCATTGCGCCGGCAGCCAAAGTCTTTCAGGAAGTCTGCGTCAAAGCAAATTCCAGCTATGCTTGGGTCATTAACGCCAGTTCGGTCACATTTTATGTCATCATTGGCATCATCGTTTTTGTTGTGCCGATTTGGTTTCCCCAAGAACCCGCAACGCTGGTGACAGTATCGCTGCTGGTGCTCTTTTTATCCGGCCCTATCAGTGAGGTTATCGGTGCCATTCCCGAACTGAGGGAAGCAGAAGTTTCACTGAATAAGATGCGTCGCCTTGACAGTGAACTGGAAGAAAGCCTGTCCGTACAGGTTGCAGGCCCTAATCCCTTCAACCAGCCACAATCAATCACGCTTGAGCTAAAAGAGGTTGTCCACCACTACACCACGGATAAAGAAGACCGCCAGTTCGCACTCGGCCCATTAAGTTTGAAAATATCGCAAGGTGAAATTGTTTTTATTGTCGGTGGCAACGGCAGTGGGAAAACCACGCTCGCCATGTTGCTGGTTGGCCTATTTGAGCAAGAATCCGGCGCGATTTCACTCAATGGTGTGCAGGTCACAGCCGCCAATAATGAGCATTATCGTCAACATTTTGCGGCCGTTTTTTCTGATTACCATCTGTTTGAGCAACTCCTCAACAGCGATGCGAATGTCACTGAAAAGGCAACGCATTATATTGCCGCATTAAACATGGCGCATAAAGTTAAAATCGTGGATGGCAGATTTTCCACCACCCATCTTTCCGCAGGTCAACGGAAACGGCTGGCTTTAGTGTCCGCTTATTTGGAAGATCGCCCGATTTATCTGTTTGATGAGTGGGCTGCCGACCAAGATCCCGTCTTTAAGCGCCTGTTCTATACGGAGTTGCTGCCAGAATTAAAAGCCCGGGGTAAAACCGTTCTGGTTATCAGTCATGATGACGCTTACTTTAATATTGCCGACCGCATTATCAAATTAGAAGATGGTCATATTAAAGAGGTCAGTTAGACATCAATAAAATGAAATAATGCTCATAGCAAAGAGCCTAATAAAATAGGCTCTTATTTCACTTTATACGCCCGAAAAATATTGATTAACAGCATGAGCATAAAATAGAAATAGATTTATGTTCTATTTCATCGGGTTATTTTTATCTGTTTAAACTCAAGTGTGATTTTTGTTTTATCAGTTCTCATGTTTTTATTTTTAATGTACCCATAAAAAGGGAGCTATAGAATGAATTACCCGGAAAAATTGAAATCATTCCCGTTATCAGAAGCTCAACGCAGCCGTTGGTTTCAATACCAAATTGCCCCTGATAAACGCGGCCAGAATAATAGTGCATTTTGTGCCCGCATTAAAGGTTTAACCGCTCAGTGTTTAGAAAACGCCCTGAATAAATTGGTGCAAAGACACCCGATGCTACGGGCAAGTTTTGGGCTATACCACGGCGAATTGGGCTACTGCATCGCAGAGCGCTCTGAAATCACACTGACCCAGCATGATGCCCAACACCTTAACGAAGAAACACTTAAACAGCGTGTCCGGGATGACTGCTGGCACCCGTTTGATCTGGCCCGTCCGCTGCGGGTTTATGCCAGTTGGTATCAGTGCAACCCGCAAGAAAGCATCATGGTTGTGACTTTTGATCATCTGGCGGTTGATGGCTGGTCTTATTGGATACTGTTAGATGAACTTGATGCCCTGCTTTCAGCCAAGCCCCTGGAAAACGCCCCAGAAAATCGTTTCCATGATTATGTGACATGGCAGCAACAGTGGTTAAACAGCACCGGTGCCAAAAAACAGCAACAATTCTGGCAAAACGCACTGGCAGGCGATTTGCCCGTATTATCATGGCCGCCTAAAAATAGCGCCCTGCCAGCCACCGGTAAAATCTCTGTCAAGCGAATCATTACCCGCTCGCTGAAACACAAACTGCAAGCACTGGCACTAAACTATGATAACAGCCTGTTTACCCTCTTTCTGGCCGCCTACCAGATCCTCCTGAACCGTTATACCGGAGCTGATGATGTCATTATCGGCTCTATCCTGCCGGGCAGGGGCCGCGCCCGTTGGGGAAAATTAGTCGGTGAATTTATCAATCCGGTTGCCTTGCGCGGCCGGATAAACGGCGATATGACGCTACAGGCACATATCACCCAAGCAGCAAAAACCCTCCGGCAGGGGATTGAAAACCAGAAATACCCGTTCCCCAAGGTGCTGGAACAACTGAAATTGCAACGTAATACAGACGTTCACCCCGTTTTCCAGACGGTCATGATATTCCAAAAAGCCAGATATATTGGTGATCTCACTACCCTGTGGATGGCGGAAGACGACAGGATTACGCTACCGTGGGGAAATGCACAATTGCGGCCTTTCCCCTATCCTCTCTATGCCGATGTCCCCGTTCCATTAATGATCAATGTGTTAGAAGCCGACGAGCATATCGGTTATACCTTTCATTATGACACGGCGGTATTTGATGCTGAATTTATCGCCCAGCTTATGCAGAATCTTTTGACCTTGCTGGAAGCGATGGTGGATAACGAACAGCAAACGGTTAATCGTTTGCCGCTGATGGATGAGCCGGCGCGTCGGCAGGTCATTGATGATTTTAACGCCACCGCTAAGCCTTTCCCGCAACACGCCTTAATCCATCAATTTGTTGAACAACAAGTGGCACGCCACCCGACGGCAACAGCGCTGCTGTTCGGGGAGACTCAACTCAGTTATATGGCGTTGAATCAGCGGGCTAACCAACTGGCTCATGCCCTCGTCGCGGCGGGCATTCATCCGGATGATCGCGTCGCTGTCTGCATGGAGCGCAGTCTGGATATGGTT
The DNA here is from genome assembly GCF_028598745.1 of Xenorhabdus sp. IM139775. Lineage (GTDB taxonomy): Bacteria > Pseudomonadota > Gammaproteobacteria > Enterobacterales > Enterobacteriaceae > Xenorhabdus. The sequence continues at coordinate 42,715 of NZ_JAQRFK010000018.1, read as the reverse complement.
ATTGCCCTGCTGGGGATATTAAAAGCCGGTGCCGCCTATGTGCCGCTCGATCCTGAATACCCGACGGACAGGCTCGCGTATATCCTGTCAGACAGCAAGCCGATGATCCTGCTGACCCATCATGGCTTGCAGGAACAACTGCCCGTGACCAAAATGCCTGTCTGGATTTTGGATAATCCAACCGTTCAGGCCAACATCGATCGCCAAGCCGACGATAACTTAGACGCGGCTCATTTGGGGCTGACATCCCGCCATTTAGCCTATGTGCTTTATACCTCCGGTTCGACAGGTTTACCCAAAGGGGTGATGAACGAACACCGGGGCGTCGTCAACCGGTTACTCTGGGCGCAGGATACCTACCAATTAACCTCTCAGGATCGGGTATTACAAAAAACCCCGTTCAGTTTTGATGTTTCTGTTTGGGAGTTTTTCCTGCCGCTGATGTTTGGTGCCCAATTAGTGATAGCGCACCCGGGGGGGCATAAGGCACCCGATTATTTATTAAACGAGATCGAAAGCCGGCAGATTACCACCCTGCATTTTGTGCCCTCCATGCTGCAAAGCTTTCTCCATTACGTGCCCGCCGGTCGTTGCCCTTCCCTGCGCCAAATCTTATGCAGCGGAGAAGCGCTCCCTTATCCCTTGCAGCAACAATGCCTGTCCCATTTTCCTCACAGTGAGCTACATAATTTGTATGGCCCCACGGAAGCCGCCATTGATGTCACCGCCTGGCGGTGTGTGCCGGATCGCCATATCGGGCAAGTCCCGATTGGACATCCCATTGCCAATAGCAAAATCTACATTCTCGACAGCGACGGGGCACCTGTCCCGATCGGCATTGCGGGTGAAATTTACATCGGGGGCGTCGGCGTCGCCCGGGGTTACCTGAATCTGCCGGAACTGACCGCAGAACGTTTTATCCGTGATCCATTCAGTACCGATCCTGATGCCCGCCTGTACAAAACGGGGGATCTGGGACGTTGGCTGGCGGATGGCAGCATCGTCTATCTGGGGCGTAACGATTTTCAGGTCAAAATTCGCGGATTGCGCATTGAACTGGGCGAGATTGAAACCTGCCTGACCCAATGCACCGGTGTGCGTGAAGCCGTCGTCGTTGCCCGTGAAAATGGTATTGGTAAAAATGGTGTTGGTAAAAATGGTGTTGGTAAAAATGGCATTGGTAAAAACAGTGTTGGTGACAATCAATTAGTGGCCTATTTAATCCCCGATCCGGACAGCACACCAAGCATTTCCCAACTGCGTGAACAACTGAGCCGGCATCTCGCCGATTACATGCTACCGAGCGCCTTTGTGATGCTGGCGGCTTTTCCGCTCTCGCCAAACGGCAAACTGGATCGCAAGGCGCTGCCGGCACCCGATCACGCCGCCATGTCAACCCGTGAATATGCAGCACCGGAAGGAGAAACCGAAGCGCAATTGGCCACCATTTGGCAAACATTATTGGGATTGGATCGGGTAAGCCGCTATGACAATTTTTTCGAACTGGGCGGTCACTCCCTGTTAGTGCTACAACTACAGGCGCAAATCAAACACACATTTGATGTTGAATTATCCCTTCATCAACTGTTTTCCCACCCCACCCTCTGTCAGCTTGAAGAGTGCATTATCGACTCCCTATTACTGCAATTTGATGCAGAGTCTTTACAAGATATCTATAAATCAATGAATTAGCGTTTACTTTACCTTGTTTTAAGTGGTGATAATCAAATGAATAATAACGAGCTTTCATCTCTACCCTTAGCAGAACGCAGAAGACTACTTGAGTTAGCCAAATCAGCAAAACTGAAACGCCAACCGGCGCAAACAACCGCTATCACCGCCCAGTCGCGGGATAACGGCGTGCCATTATCCTGGACACAGCAACGCTTATGGTTTCTGGCTCAATTAGATCCTGCCGCTCAAGCGGCCTACCATATGTCAGTGGGGTTGAACCTTCAGGGCAGACTGGATCTGGACGCTTTGCAAGCGGCCTTGGATCGTATTGTGGCACGCCATGAAATTCTGCGAACGATCATCGTGACGGTAGAAGATGAAGCACAACAACGCATTCGTGATGCCGATAGTGGCTTTTCCCTGATACAACAAGATTTCAGCCTACTATTCTCAGAACAACAAGCAGAACAACAAGCCGCGATTGAGAAAGTGGCCGACCTTGAGGCCAATCATCCCTTTGATCTGGTCAATGGCCCGCTGGCGCGGGGAAGATTGCTGAAACTGGCAGAAGATCGGCATATCCTGCTGTTAACTCAGCATCATATTATCTCTGATGGTTGGTCAGTCGGTATTTTTATGCAGGAGCTGTCCACACTTTATCGCGCATTCAGCCAAGGACAGCCTGATCCCTTGCCAGCCCTGACCATTCAGTATGCGGATTATGTTCTCTGGCAGAAAAATGCGTTACAGGGAGAAGTCCGGGAAACAGTACCGGAAAAAGCACAGGGAAAAGAACCGGAAAAAACACAGGAAAAACAGATCGCGTTCTGGCGTAACACCCTGCAAGGCGCGCCCGCACTGCTGGAACTCCCCACGGATCGGCCACGGCCAGCGAAGCAGAGCTATCTCGGCGGACGGGTTAATATTGCCCTGCCTCCCGCATTGCAGGCAGGTTTAAAAGCCCTCGGCCAGCGTCACGGCACCACTTTATTTATGACGTTATTGGCAGGATGGGCGGTATTGCTCTCCCGTCTCAGCGGTCAGGATGATCTGGTGATCGGGACGCCCGTCGCCAATCGTCAACAACCGGAACTAGCTCCCCTCATCGGCTTTTTTGCCAATACGTTGGCATTACGTGTGCAACTGCACGAGGCTCCCCGTGTCAGTGACCTTCTGGCACAAGTGAAAGAACAAGCCATCAATGCCTTTGCTCACCAAGATCTGCCTTTCGAGCAATTGGTCGAAATTCTGCAACCTCCGCGCAGCCTGAGCCATAGCCCGATTTTTCAGGTCATGCTGGCCACCAATAATACGCCGGGATCACGGCATTTCGACCTGCCGGGATTAGTACTGGATGAGCGGCCATTAATCAGGAACAGCGCTTATTTTGACCTGACACTCACACTGGATGAGGCGGAAAACGGTTTAGTGGGTGATCTGGAATATGCCCGTGATCTGTTCGACCACGCAACGGTTGAACGTCTGGTCAGCCAGTTAAACAGGGTGCTGACAGCGATGGTGGCAGACGATAGCCAACGGGTGACGGAACTGCCGCTGCTGACGCCAGAACAGCGTAAACAAGTGGTGGTGGATTTTAACAATACTACCCTCCGCTATCCGCCGGATACGTTGATCCACCAACTGTTTGAGCAACAGGCAGCATTGATGCCTGATGCCATTGCCTTGGTGTATCAGGATACCCAACTGCGTTATGCCGAATTAAACCAGCGCGCCAACCAACTGGCACACCGCCTGATAGCCTTTGGCATACGCCCGGACGTTCGGGTGGCGCTGTGTGTCGAACGCAGCCCGGAGATGATCATCGGTATGTTGGCGATCCTCAAAGCCGGCGCGGGCTACGTTCCCTTCGATCCCGAATATCCGGCCGAACGGCTGGCTTATCAGTTGTCAGACAGCACGCCGGTGTTATTGCTGACCCAACAACATTTACAGGCGAGTTTGCCGCAGACGGGGGTGCCGGTCTGGTGGCTGGACGGGGAAACCCACCGCAAGACAGTGGCACAACAGCCGACACACAATCCTGATGCCAGCCAATCAGGGCTTTTGCCCCATCATCTGGCCTATATCATCTACACCTCCGGTTCGACCGGATTACCTAAAGGCGTGATGCTGGAACATCGCAATGTCGTCAATTTTATCCACGCCCAACATCAAATCAGCCAACCTCGGCCGGGGGATCGCATTCTGCAATTTGCGACCATGGCATTTGACACCTCCGTGTCTGATATTTTCCCGACACTGGCCGCGGGTGCGACTTTAGTCCTGCGTCCTGCCCATATCCGCGTGCCGGATAGCGAATTTATTGATTTTTTACAGCAGCAGAAAATCACCATCATGGATGTGCCGACGGCATTCTGGCACCAATGGGTACAGGAGATGAAAGCCGGGCGCACCGGTTTTAGTCCTGACCTGCATACGGTGATTGTCGGGGGTGAGAAAGCGGAATACCGCTATTTAGCGGATTGGCAATCATTCCCCGAAACGCACACCTGCCGCTGGATCAACACCTATGGCCCAACGGAAACCACGGTTATCGTAACGTCATTGATCCTGAATGGGGGGGCTTCTGACGAGCAGGTAAACAGCATTCCCATTGGCCGCCCCAATGCCAATACCCGTATTTATATTCTCGATCCGCTTGGTCAGCCGGTTCCTGTCGGTGTCAACGGAGAGATATGTATTGGCGGTGCCGGTGTCGCCCGTGGTTATTTGAACCGACCGGAACTCACCGCAGAGCGTTTCGTCCCCGACCCGTTCAGCACAGATCCCGACGCCCGCCTGTATAAAAGCGGCGATCTGGGGCGCTGGCTGCCAGACGGGAAGATTGAATATTCAGGACGCAATGACTTTCAGGTCAAAATCCGCGGCTTCCGGATTGAATTGGGCGAAATCGAAGCGCAGTTAGCCGCTTGCGACGGCGTTAAAGATGTGGTGGTTATCGCTCGTGAAGACACAGCTCGTGAAAACACAGCTCGTGAAAACACAGCTCGTGAAAACACAGTAGGTGACAAACGTCTGGTGGCCTACTTGCTGCCCCAACCGGATGTTACGCTCACTCCTTCCGATCTGCGTGAACAGTTGAGCATCCATCTGATGGAGCACATGATCCCCAGTGCCTTTGTCATACTGGAGGCTTTCCCGCTGACCGGCAGTGGTAAGTTAGATCGCAAAGCCCTGCCGGCACCGGATCGGTCTGCGATTGCCAGCCGCGAGTATGAAGCCCCGCAAGGGGAAATTGAGCAGAAACTGGCGGCCGTCTGGCAATCCCTGCTGGGGCTGGAACACGTTGGGCGCCATGACAATTTCTTTGAGTTGGGAGGGCACTCGTTGCTGACGGTGCAAATGGCTGCCCGCCTGCGTCAGGTTTTTAACACTGAAGTTAATAACACCGAAGTTTCCAACACCGAAGTTTCTAACATCAATATCGACTTACAGGATCTGTTCACGCATCCCATTTTGTCAGATTTGGCGCAATTACTGAGTACCGCCCGCCAACCCGCACAGCATTGCTCCTCCCCACCCGCTCAGCCGGTGATCTTACCCGCCGACCGGCAACAGGTGCTGCCACTCTCTTGGGCGCAACAACGACTGTGGTTCTTGGCTCAGTTAGATTCTGCCGCCCAGACGGCCTATCACCTCTCCGGCGGATTGCGCCTGCAAGGTCAGCTAAATCGGAATGCGCTGCACGCGACGCTGGACAGGATCGTTGCACGCCATGAAATTCTGCGCACCACGATTAAAATGGCAGATGGTATCGCGCAACAAGTGATTGCCGGGGCGGATTGGGGTTTCAATTTAACCTTTAACGATCTCAGCCCGTTAACCGAGGCAGCAAAACAGGCGGCCATCGATGAAGCTGCCCGGTTTGAAACACACCATCCGTTTGATTTTGCCCTTGAGCCATTAATTCGCGGCCAACTGCTGAAACTCACCGATAATGAACATGTCCTGCTGTTCACCCAACACCACATGGTTTCGGACGGCTGGTCGCTGAATATCCTGATACACGAGTTGACCACCCTCTACCGGGCTTTCACTCAGGGGCAAGACGATCCGCTGCCGGCACTGCCGGTGCAATATGCGGATTATGCCCTCTGGCAGCGACAGTGGCTGCAAGGCGACGTGTTGGAAAAACAAGTCAGTTTCTGGCGGGAAACACTGCAAGGTGCCCCTGCGTTACTGGAACTGCCGACAGACAGGGCACGCCCTGCGGTTCAGCGTTACCACGGGGATCAGGTGGCCTTGGTACTTTCGCCTGAATTAAGTGATGGCATAAAAGCGTTGAGCCAGCGCCACGGCGTCACCTTATTCATGACACTGCTGGCAGCATGGTCAATCCTGCTCGCCCGCACCAGTGGTCAACACGATATTGTGATTGGCACGCCGGTCGCTAACCGGCAGCACAGCGAATTAGAACCGCTGATCGGTTTCTTCGCCAATACCCTGGCGCTCAGGGTAAAACTGGAAGATAACCCCACGGTTAGCTCGCTATTGGCACACGTCAAAGCCCATGCCCTGGCGGCTTATGTCCATCAAGACCTGCCCTTTGAGCAACTGGTCGAAGCATTGCAACCGCCTCGTAGCCTGAGCCATAGCCCGATTTTTCAGGTTATGCTCGCGCTGGATAACACCCCGATCCAGCAATCCCTTGAGTTATCCGGTTTAGTGCTGGATGAGCTGCCATTAGCCCGCCAGAGCACCCATTTCGATCTGTCGCTTTCCATCAACGAGACTGAGACGGGTTTAGTCGGTGAATTGGAATATGCCAGTGATCTGTTTGACCGTACCAGCATTGAACGGCTTGCCGGCTACCTGCAAACCCTGCTGGCCGCGATGGTGGCAGATGATTCCCGGCGCGTGCAGGCATTACCGCTGCTGCAACCGCAACAACGCAACCAGCTATTGGTGGCTTTCAACGATACGGCTCTGGCCTATCCGCAAGATCGGCTGATCCACCAATTGTTCGAGCAACAAGTGGAACAGACGCCTGATGCCACTGCCTTAGTGTCTGGCGATAGCCAACTGAGTTATGCCGAACTGAACCGCCATGCCAACCAACTGGCGCATTACCTGATGGCCGCCGGCGTGCGTCCCGATGACCGCATCGCGCTCTGTGCCGACCGCAGTCTGGAAATGATTATCGGCATGTACGCGATCCTCAAAGCGGGGGCGGGTTATATTCCCCTCGATCCGGAATATCCTGCTGAACGTCTGGCCTATCAGTTGTCAGACAGCCAGCCCGCTGGGTTGTTGACCCAGCGTCACCTACAGTCGCGTTTAGCAAAGCAGGATGTGCCTGTCTGGTTGTTGGACGATGAAGCCCAGCGAAGTCTTGTCGCCAAACAGCCCAGCCATAATCCTGATGCCCGCCAAATGGGACTTAAGCCACACCATCTGGCCTATATCATCTACACCTCCGGTTCTACCGGACAACCCAAGGGCGTGATGCTGGAGCATCGCAATGTTGTGAATTTTATCCATGCCCAGCGCCAGACCAGCGAGCCACAATCAGGCGATCGCATTCTGCAATTTGCCACGGTCGCGTTTGATACCTCGGTATCGGATATTTTCCCGACGCTGGCATCCGGTGCGACACTGGTTCTGCGTCCGCCCCATATCCGCATACCCGATATGACGTTTGTCACCTTCCTGCGTGAACAGAAGATCACCATCATGGATATGCCGACGGCGTTCTGGCATCACTGGGTGCAGGAGATGATGGCCGGTCGCAGTGGTTTCAGCCCCTATCTGCATACCCTGATTGTGGGCGGTGACAAAGCCGAGTATCGCCATCTGATAAGCTGGCTGTCCAGCCCGGAAACCCAGTCCTGCCGCTGGATTAACTCTTATGGCCCGACGGAAACCACCGTGATTGCCACCACGCTGACCGTGGACAACAAAAACCCGCTGCCGCGCGAAAATGTTATCCCGATTGGTTATCCGCTGCCGAATACCCGTATTTATATTCTCGATACACTCGGGCAACCGGTACCGATTGGCGTCAGTGGCGAAATCCATATTGGCGGTGCCGGCGTTGCCCGTGGTTACCTGCACCGCGCTGATCTCACCGCCGAGAAATTTGTGGCCGATCCGTTCAGCCCACAACCCGATGCGCGCATGTACAAAACCGGTGACTTAGGCCGCTGGCTACCCGATGGCACCATTGAATATCTGGGACGCAACGATTTTCAGGTCAAGATCCGCGGCTTCCGCGTTGAATTGGGTGAAATTGAAAGCCAGTTGGCGGCCTGTGAGGGCGTCAGTGATGCCGTCGTTATCGCCCGTGAAGAAACCCGTGAAGACAGTCTGGGTGACAAGCGGCTGGTGGCTTATCTGATCCCACAATCCGGTGTCACACTCAACCCTGCTCATCTGCGTGAACAACTGAGCGCCACGCTGATGGAACATATGCTGCCGAGTGCGTTTGTCATGCTGGCGGCTTTTCCGCTGTCCGCCAACGGCAAACTGGATCGCAACGCCCTGCCGCCACCGGATCAGTCTGCGATGGTCAGCCGTGAATATGCCGCCCCCCAAGGCGAAACGGAGCAAAAAATGGCGACGATCTGGCAATCCCTGCTGGGATTGGAACATGTGGGGCGCCACGATAACTTCTTCGAGCTGGGTGGACACTCATTACTGGTGGTCAATCTGATCGAAGCATTGCGCCGGCACGATCTCTTTCTTGACGTCAGCACGGTGTTCTCTGCACCGACACTGGCCGCCATGAGCGCGCGTTTAAATCAAGATACGGCTCAAGGTGCCGGCAAGCTGGCGGTGCCACCGAACCTGATCCGCCAAGACAGCCGGGCTATTACGCCGGATATGCTGCCGCTGGTGGCATTGACCCAAAACCAGATCGACCAGATGGTCAGCCTTGTTCCTGACGGGGTCACCAATATTCAGGATATCTATCCGCTGGGGCCATTGCAGGCCGGCATCCTGTTCCACCATCTGCTGGATACCGAAGGTGATCTCTATCTGGACAATCAGCTTATGGCGTTTGACAGCCGGACACGTTTAGACACTTTCTTGCAGGTGCTGCAACGCGTGATTGACCGGCATGATATTCTGCGCAGCGCTGTGCACTGGCAAGAACTGCCGGAGCCTGTGCAGGTCGTTTATCGTCGCGCCCTGCTGCCGGTGGTTGAAATCACATTGCCTGAAATCACATGGTCAGGGGAAGAACACGCAGAGGCGCAGTTACGCCGCCTCACTGATCCCCGCACGGTACGGATGGATATCAGCAAAGCGCCGCTTCTGGCGGCACATATTGCCCGAGATCCTGATTCCGGACAATGGCTGCTCTCCCTGCTGCACCACCATTTAGTGTGTGACCATATTTCATTGGGGATGATCTTCAATGAAATTAAGGCGCTGGTCTTGGGAGAAAACGACACCCTGCCGGTGCCCCTGCCTTACCGTAACTTTATCGCCCAAACCCGCAGCGTCCCGCCGGAAGTGCATCAAGCCTATTTCCGTGAACAGCTTGGGGATGTGGAAGAACCGACCCTGCCCTTTGGCTTATTGGAGGTGCAAGGCGGTGATCTTAATAAAAACGGACTGAATAAAATCGCAGGAGATACCCTGACACTGGATAGCGAACTCGCTTATCACCTGCGTGATTGCGCCCGTCAATCGGGCATCAGTGCGGCAGTCCTGTTCCATGTCGCTTGGGCGCAGGTACTGGCACGATGCAGCGGACGGGATGATGTGGTGTTTGGTACGGTTTTGTCAGGGCGCTTACAGGGCGGCGTCGGCGCTTCCGAAGTGCTCGGGATGTTTATCAATACCCTGCCTGTCCGCATTCAGCTACAGGCGCGTACCGTTAAGGAAAGTGTACAGGAAACTCACCAGCGGCTCAGTGAATTACTTGATCACGAGCAGGCATCACTGGCGGTGGCCCAGCGTTGCAGCGGTATCCAAGCTCCCTTACCGCTGTTTAACAGCCTGCTGAACTTCCGCCACAGCCCACGTTATGCGTCTCCGTCGGCATCGTTGGCTTGGGAAGGCGTTCAGGTACTCAGCGGCGAAGAACGCAGTAACTACCCGCTGTCGCTGGATGTGGATGATTTTGATGATGGATTTGCGCTGACCGCGCAATGTCACCAACAGATTAATCCCGCCCGCATCAACGCCTATATGAATACGGCACTGGAAGGGATTATCGCGGCTTTGCAACACGCACCAGAGCAACAGATTGCCTCGCTCGATATTCTGTCGCCGGTAGAGCGCACGCAATTACTGGCGACATTCAACGATACCGCCGCCGGATATCCGCAGCAGGGGTTAATTCACCAACTGTTCGAACAGCAGGCAGCGCAGGCACCGGCTGCCACTGCGCTGGTATGTGGTGACAGGCAATTAAGTTATGCGGAACTGAACCGCCATGCCAACCAACTGGCTCACCAACTCATTGCGGCCGGCGTGCGTCCTGACGATCGCGTGGCGATTTGTGTCGAGCGCAGTCCGGAGATGATCATCGGCCTGTACGGCATCCTGAAAGCGGGTGCGGGTTACGTTCCCCTCGATCCGGAATACCCGGCTGAACGACTGGCTTATCAATTGTCGGACAGCAAGCCGGTGTTATTGCTGACGCAGCAACATTTGCAAGAACGCCTGCCAATCCAAGACAGTCCTGTCTGGTGTCTGGATGCTGACTCGCACCGCAATCAGGTGGCGAAACAGCCGACTGATAATCCCGATGCCCACCAAATGGGGCTTAAGCCACACCATCTGGCCTATATTATTTATACCTCCGGTTCCACCGGACAACCCAAGGGCGTGATGCTGGAACACCGCAATGTGGTGAATTTTATCCATGCCCAGCGCCAGACCAGCGAGCCACAATCAGGCGATCGCATTCTGCAATTTGCCACTATCGCGTTTGATACCTCAGTCTCGGATATTTTCCCGACGCTGGCAGCGGGAGCGACGCTGGTTCTGCGTCCGCCTCATATCCGGGTGCCGGATGCCACATTTGTTGACTTCTTGCGCGAGCAAAAGATCACCATCATGGATATGCCCACCGCTTTCTGGCATCACTGGGTACAGGAGATGACGGCCGGTCGCAGTGGATTCAGCCCCTATCTGCACACGATTATTGTGGGCGGTGAAAAAGCCGAATATCGTCACCTGATAAGCTGGCTGTCCAGCCAAGAAACCCAGTCCTGCCGCTGGATTAACTCTTATGGCCCGACGGAAACCACCGTGATTGCCACCACCCTGACCGTGGATGTGGATAACCGGCAAGTGACTTATCCCCATGACCATATTCCGATTGGCCGCCCGCTGCCGAATACGCGCATTTATATTCTGGATACGCTCGGACAACCGGTTCCGCTTGGTGTCAGCGGCGAAATCCATATTGCCGGTGCCGGTGTTGCCCGTGGTTACCTCAACCGCCCTGATTTAACCGCCGAGAAATTTGGGGCTGACCCATTTAGTGAACACGCTGACGCGCGCATGTACAAAACCGGTGACTTGGGGCGTTGGTTGCCCGGCGGCATGATTGAATATCTGGGGCGCAATGATTTTCAGGTCAAGATCCGCGGGTTCCGCATTGAGATGGGGGAAATTGAGGCGCAACTGGTGGCCTGCGAAGGTGTCAGCGATGCGGTGGTGATCGCCCGTGAAGCAGAAAGCGGTGACAAGCGGCTGGTGGCCTATGTCATCCCGCAATCCGGCTTTACGCCCGATGCCAATCGCCTGCGTGAGCAACTGAGTACCCGTCTGGCGGGCTATATGGTGCCGAACGCGTTTGTTATGCTGGAGGCTTTCCCGCTGAGCGGCAGTGGCAAACTGGATCGCAAGGCATTGCCGGCACCGGATCGCACCGCCATTGCCGGCCGCGAATACGCCGCCCCCCAAGGTGAAATCGAACAGCAGATTGCCGCCATCCTACAGAATTTACTGGGGTTAGCACAAATAGGCCGTCACGACAGCTTTTTTGATTTAGGTGGCAATTCCTTATCCATCATTCAGCTCATGGCAAGGCTGCGTGATGAATTCCAGCTTGAAGTCTCCATCCAAGACATCTTTGCCCATCCGGCACTTTCTGAACTCGCTGAACTTATCGCATCAAGACAGATTGAAACCTTTTTCGCCCAAGACGATCTCGAATCGCTGCAAAAAGAATTGGAGAACTTGTCTGAAGATGAGCTGCGCGCCCTATTACATGGAGATAGTGAATTAAATGAGTAACAACGAACTAAACCTAAAAAAACAGAGCCTACTTGAATTAAGACAAGCGGTACTCCAGAAAAAACTTAACGAGCGCATCAAACAGAGTCAGACCAGCGACAAGGGGCAGGGCAGGGAAAAAAGGCAAATTGTACCGAGAAGCGCTGACCAGCAAACGCTCCCGCTGTCTTGGGCACAGCAACGCTTATGGTTTCTGGCGCAATTAGATCCGGCTGCACAAACGGCCTATCACATTCCGGGTGGCCTGCGCCTGCAAGGCGACCTGAATTTAACTGCCCTGCAAGCCGCACTGGACAGAATTGTCGCCCGTCATGAAATTCTGCGCACCACTATCAAGGTGGTCGCAGGACAGGCGCTGCAAGTGATTGGCGAGCCAGAACGCGGTTTCTCCCTGACCGTGGCCGATCTCAGCCCGTTACCTGCACAAGCGCAATTCACCATCATCGAAGAAACGATCCGGCGGGAAACCCACCAGCCCTTTGATTTTGCCCGAGGCCCCTTAATCCGGGGCTGTCTGCTGCGATTGGCGGAAGATGAGCATATCCTCTTGCTCACTCAGCATCATATTATTTCCGATGGCTGGTCACTCAACATCCTGATGCACGAACTTTCCACGCTTTATCATGCGTTCAGCCAAGGACAGGATGATCCCCTGCCCGCCTTGACCCTGCAATATGCGGACTATGCCCTTTGGCAAAGGCAGTGGTTACAGGGTGAGCGACTGGAAAAGCAGATCAGTTTCTGGCGGGACGCACTGCAAAGTGCCCCCGCGTTGCTGGAACTGCCGACGGATCGGCCACGCCCGGAGAAACAGAGTTATGCCGGAGGATCTGTCGATATCGCCCTGTCACCGGCATTAAGTGCCGGATTAAGCAACCTGAGCCAGCGCCACGGAACCACGCTGTTTATGACCCTGCTGGCGGGATGGGCGATTTTACTTTCCCGCCTGAGCGGACAGCAAGATCTGGTGATAGGCACACCGGTGGCTAACCGGCAACACAGCGAGTTAGAGCCGCTGATTGGGTTCTTTGTCAACACGCTGGCACTGCGCATACCATTGGATGACAATCCAACAGTCAGCACGCTGCTGGCCAGGATTAAAGACCATGCGCTGAAAGCCTATGCCCATCAGGATTTACCGTTCGAGCAGTTGGTCGAGGCACTCAAACCCCCGCGCAGCCTCAGTTATAGCCCGATTTTTCAGGTGATGATGTCGGTGGATAATACCCCCGGCCAGCAAAGTATCGCCTTAGCGGATACCACGATCAGCGAACTCAATCTGGCCGAAAACAGCTCGCATTTCGATCTGTCCCTCTCCCTGAGTGACAGCGAAACCGGCTTAGTCGGCGGGCTGGAGTATGCCAGTGACCTGTTTGATCATGCCAGCGTTGAACGCATTGCCGGTTACCTGCAAACCCTGCTGGCGGCAATGGTGAAGGATGATGCGCAACCGGTGGAAAGTTTGCCACTCTTGCAACCACAGCAACGCGCTCAGGTATTGGCGGATTTTAATGATACCGCCTGCCCGCTCCCACCAGCCTTATTGATCCATCAACTGTTCGAGCAACAGGCAGAACAGACCCCTGACGCCACGGCATTAGCATTCGGCGACAGCCAACTGAGCTATGCCGAACTGAACGGCCATGCCAACCAACTGGCGCATCATTTAATCGCTTCCGGTGTTCGCCCCGATGATCTCATCGCCATCTGTGCGGAGCGCAGTCCGGTGCTGATCATCGGCCTGTACGCCATCCTCAAAGCCGGTGCGGGTTACGTTCCCCTCGATCCGGAATACCCGGCCGAACGACTGGCTTATCAGTTATCGGACAGCAAGCCGGTGTTATTGCTGACGCAGCAACATTTACAAGGGCTTTTGCCAACCCAAGATATTCCTGTCTGGCTGCTGGATGATGAATCCCACCAAAATCAGGTGGCAAAACAGCCGGTACATAATCCCGATGCCCGCCAAATGGGACTTAAGCCACACCATCTGGCCTATGTTATTTATACGTCCGGCTCGACGGGACAGCCCAAGGGCGTGATGCTGGAACACCGCAATGGGGTGAATTTTATCCATGCCCAGCGCCAGACCAGCGAGCCACAATTAGGCGATCGCATTCTGCAATTTGCCACTATCGCGTTTGATACCTCGGTATCGGATATTTTCCCGACACTGGCATCCGGTGCGACACTGGTTCTGCGTCCGCCCCATATCCGCATACCGGATATGACGTTTGTCACTTTTTTGCGTGAACAGAAAATCACCATCATGGATATGCCGACAGCGTTCTGGCATCACTGGGTGCAGGAGATGACGGCCGGTCGCAGTGGTTTCAGCCCCTATCTGCACACGATTATTGTGGGCGGTGAAAAAGCCGAGCATCGCCATCTGATAAGCTGGCTGTCCCGTCCGGAAACCCAATCCTGCCGCTGGATTAACTCTTATGGCCCGACGGAAACCACCGTGATTGCCACCACGCTGACCGTGGATGTGGATAACCGCCAAGTGCCTTATCCCCATGACACCATTCCGATTGGCCGCCCGCTGCCGAATACCCGTATTTATATTCTGGATACACAAGGCCAGCCAGTGCCGATTGGCGTCGATGGCGAAATCCATATTGCCGGTGCCGGTGTTGCCCGTGGTTACCTCAACCGCCCTGATTTAACCGCCGAGAAATTTGTGGCTGACCCATTTAGTGAACACGCTGACGCGAACATGTATAAAACCGGTGACTTGGGGCGCTGGTTGCCCAACGGCATGATTGAGTATCTGGGGCGCAATGATTTTCAGGTCAAAATCCGTGGCTTCCGCATTGAACTGGGGGAAATTGAGGCACAACTGGCGGCCTGTGAAGGCGTCAGCGATGCGGTGGTGATCGCCCGTGAAGCAGAAAGCGGCGACAAGCGGCTGGTCGCTTATGTCGTCCCGGCAACCGGTATCACGCTGAAACCGGCAGATTTGCGCCAGCAACTGAGTACCCGCCTGATGGAACATATGCTGCCGGGTGCGTTTGTCATGCTGGATGCCCTGCCGATGTCCGCCAACGGTAAACTGGATCGCAAGGCGCTGCCGGCACCGGATCGCAGTGCGATTGTCAGCCGTGAATATGAAGCCCCACAAGGTGAAACTGAACAGACATTGGCGGCCGTCTGGCAATCCATGCTCAATCTGGAACAGGTCGGGCGTCAGGATAATTTCTTCGAACTGGGCGGGCATTCCCTGCTGGTGGTCAGCCTGATCGAACAGTTGCGCCAGCAAGGGCTGTCCCTTGAGGTCAGTGCGGTGTTCTCGGCACCCACGCTGGCAGCCATGAGCACCCGCTTGGGTCAGGACCGAGATCAAGCAACGGATGCCCTGACCATTCCGCCTAATCTGATCCGCGAAGACAGCCGGATCATTACGCCGGATATGCTGCCCCTGATGACCTTAACGCAGCCACAAATTGACCAAATTGTTGCCCGCGTACCGGGCGGCGTCGCTAATATTCAGGATATTTACCCCCTTGGGCCATTGCAGGAAGGGATTTTATTCCACCATTTACTGGCGGAAACCGGTGACACCTATCTTGAAAATATTCTGATGAACTTTGACCACCGGACACGGCTGGATAACTTCTTGCAGGCGCTGCAACAAGTCATTAATCGTCATGACATTCTGCGTAGCGCTTTCCACTGGCACGAACTGCCGGCACCGGTACAAGTTGTCTACCGTCAGGCCCCGCTGCCAATCACAGAGGTCACGCTATTGACCTCAGAAGCCCCCACTGGTGCAGGTTCAGCCGAAACACAATTACGGCGTCTCACCGATCCAGATTCAATCCGCTTGGATATTACCCGAGCGCCGTTACTGGCGGCCTGCATCGCCAAAGATCCCGACGCCGATCAGTGGTGGCTGAGTTTGCTGCACCATCATCTGGTGTGTGACCACCTGTCACTGGAAATGATTTTCAGCGAAGTACAGGCACTGCTCTTGGGCGAAGCGGATCGCCTGCCGACACCGCTGCCTTACCGCAATTTTATCGCCCAAATTCGCAGGGTGCCGACTGAAGTCCATCAAGCCTATTTCCGGCAATTACTGGGCGATGTGGAAGAGCCGACTCTGCCGTTCGGCTTACTTGATGTACAAGGGAATCCGCGCGATGAACACGATCAAATCGTCGAAGATATCTTCACGCTGGATAACGAACTGGCACAACAGATCCGTGATTGCGCCCGTCAGCAAGGCATCAGTTCCGCGGTTCTGTTCCATGTGGCTTGGGCGCAAGTGCTGGCACAGTGCTGCGGACGTGACGATGTGGTATTCGGCACGGTGCTGTTAGGGCGCTTTCAGGGGGGGATCGGAGCCGCCGAAGTGCTCGGTATGTTTATCAATACCCTGCCTGTCCGCATTAAATTACAGGAACGCAGCGTTAAACAGGCGGTACAGGAAACCTATCAGCGCCTGAGTGAATTGTTGGATCATGAACAGACCCCACTGGCAATTGCCCAACGTTGCAGCGGGGTTCAGGCATCACTGCCGCTGTTTAACAGCCTGCTGAATTTCCGCCATAGTCCGCGTGAAGATGGACACGTCGCTGCCATCGCTTGGGAGGGAATTCACGAAATAGCGGGTGAAGAGCGCAGCAATTATCCTTTATCGCTGGACGTGGATGATTTTGATGACGGGTTCGAACTTACCGCGCAATGCAGCCAGACAGTAGATCCGGTGCGGATTAATGCTTATGTCAACATGGCGTTAAAAGGCATTGTGGCGGCACTGCAACATGATCCTGACCAATCCATGCAGGCCATTGATATTCTGCCCTTGGCAGAGCGCACGCAATTATTGGAAGCATTTAACGATACCGCGGCGGAATATCCGCAAGAAGCCTTAATCCACCAATTGTTCGAACAACAGGCAGCGCAGGCACCGGATGCCACTGCGCTGGTATTCGGCGACAGCCAACTGAGTTATGCGGAACTGAACCGCCATGCCAACCAATTGGCACATCAACTCATTGCGTCCGGCGTGCGCCCCGATGATCGCATCGCTATCTGTGTGGATCGCAGTCTGGCGATGATTATCGGCCTGTACGCTATCCTGAAAGCGGGTGCGGGTTACGTTCCCCTCGATCCCGAATACCCCGTTGAACGCCTTGCCTACCAGTTGTCGGACAGTCAGCCGGTGTTATTGCTGACTCAGCAACACTTACAAGGGCTTTTGCCAACCCAAGATATTCCTGTCTGGTTACTGGACGATGAATCCCACCAAAATCAGGTGGCAAAACAGCCGGTACATAATCCTGATGCCCGCCAGATGGGACTTAAGTCCCATCATCTGGCCTATGTTATTTATACGTCCGGCTCGACGGGACAGCCCAAGGGCGTGCTGTTGGAGCACCGCAATGGGGTGAATTTTATCCATGCCCAGCGCCAGACCAGCGAGCCACAATTAGGGGATCGCATCCTGCAATTTGCCACGGTCGCGTTTGATACCTCAGTCTCGGATATCTTCCCGACGCTGGCTGCGGGAGCGACATTGGTTCTGCGCCCGGCGCATATCCGCGTGCCGGATAAAGCATTTGTCGGGCTGTTAAACGAGCAGAAAATCACCATCATGGATATGCCTACCGCTTTCTGGCATCACTGGGTACAAGAAATGATGGCGGATCGCAGTGGGTTCGGCAAATACCTGCGCACGGTTATCGTCGGCGGAGAAAAAGCGGAACTGCGTCATTGGCAGCACTGGCAATCAATGCCGGCAACGCAATCCTGCCGTTGGATCAACTCTTATGGCCCGACCGAAACCACGGTGATTGCGACCACATTAAAAATGGATGGCAAGCAATCGGCTGAGATCACCGATAGCCTCCCGATTGGCTATCCATTGCCCAACACCCGTATTTATATTCTGGATACATTTGGCAAGCCGGTTCCTCTGGGGGTCAGTGGTGAAATCTATATTGGCGGTGCCGGCGTTGCCCGTGGTTATCTGAACCGCCCCGATTTAACCGCCGAGAAATTTGTCGCTGATCCGTTCAGCAAACAGCCCGATGCACGCATGTACAAAACGGGGGATCTGGGACGCTGGTTGCCCAATGGCATGATTGAGTATCTGGGACGCAATGATTTTCAGGTGAAGCTGCGTGGGTTCCGCATTGAACTGGGGGAAATAGAAACCCGTCTGGTGCAGTGCCAGGGCGTGCAGGACGCCATTGTCCTTGTCCGGGAAACCCCACCTGATGATAAGCGTCTTGTCGCCTATGTTCAGCCTCAATCCGGGGTAACCCTGATCCCCGGTGAACTGCGCCGGCAACTTGCTCAACATCTTGCCGAATATATGCTGCCCAGTGCATTTGTTACCCTTGATGCTTTTCCGCTGACGGCGAATGGCAAAATCGACCGTCAGGCATTCCCAGCGCCGGATCAGTCTGCCATCGTGGTTCGCGACTATGAAGCTCCCCAAGGCGAGACTGAAACGGCACTGGCTCAGATCTGGCAAGCGCTGCTTGGGTTAGAGCGAGTCAGCCGCCATGACCATTTCTTTGAACTGGGCGGGCATTCGTTGCTGATCCTGAAAGCCGGTTCTTTGGCGGTAGAAAAACTGGGGCTTCCACAAAACATGATGGCAAGATTGATGACGTTTACGACCATCAAAGATCAGGCCAGCGCCATTGAAGATCGAGATAATCCCTGTGTCGGTGCGATGGTCGGCCTGTCACGGAACCTCAAGGCAACACCGCTGTTCTTTGCGCCCGGTGCCGGAGGACATGTGCTCTATTTGCGGGAATTGGCGACAGCATTGGACGGTGTTTACTCCGTTTGGGGTATGCAATCACCAGAGTTGGATGGGCACAGCGCTCCTCCGCAAAGCCTTGAGGCAATGGCCGGCATGATGATTGACTCGCTGAAGAAAGTTCAGCCAAACGGCCCTTATTACTTGGGCGGACACTCTTTCGGTGGCTGGCTTGCATTCGAAATGGCGCGACAGCTTACCCAACAGGGTGAAAGCATTGGCTTACTGGCTGTGGTCGATAGCGAATCGCCGCTTGGGAGTTTAACCCCAAAAATCGAATCAGAATGGCCTGACAGCCGCTGGCTGGCTGAGTTTGGTAATGTGCTGGCTGCATTAGCGGGCGCAGACGAAAACTTTACCGAAGAAGAATTTCAATCCATGACAGAAGAAGAACAATTCGCTGGCTTGCGACTTCGCCTGATTGAAGAGGCACTGTTACCGCCGCAACTTGAAGCCAAAGAAATCGCCACCTATTTAAGCGTGTTCAAGGCTCACTCTTTGGCAACTTATCAGCCGCAAGAGCGCTATGCAGGAACACTCCACCTGTTTCTGGCCAGCGATAATCAACAGTATGCAGAACACGATATTTCTGCCGAGCGCATTATTGAGGGATGGGAAACGCAGGTGACTGGAAAGGTGATTGCCGAAACATTATCGGGTGATCACATCACCCTTATGCATGAGCCTTTTGTCCGGGGTTTAGCATCGGCCATAGCCGGGGTAAATCAATCAGATAAATAATCCCACAAAGTTTCTGGCCGCCTTATCGGATAAAAAACCTCGTTATTTTTAACGAGGTTTTTTCGTTGTTGGATCAAGAATCCCAATTGGTCATTTGTGACATCTTGCATTAACCGTATGGTTTCTTTTCATCATTTGGATAAGCGAGAGATGATTTAGCTGTTTTGTTAACAAATCCGTCACAAGTTTGTCCTGTAAAACACCGACGGTTTTGTGGGGCATAAATCTTTTTTGATCTTTTGGGTTAGTGCATAAAATAGTTAGTTTCGTGTGTTAAACAGGAGCAATAAAAAACAAAACTCACGATTGAATCACAGAATCCATTAATAATATTTTTAATTGATAAATATTGCTTAGTTGCATTATAAATACATCTTAAAAAGTCTTTTAATTAATGGTTTCGTATAATTTTAATTCTGTGACAAGTTGACCGCCTCATTTCTGGTGCAGATTGCTTTGTTTATTTTTTTAATCGTTGTTTCTTTATTCAGAAATAGTGATTCAAGTAAATCGGTTAGTACCATTGACAAAGATAAAAAATTAATCATTTTTGACCATGTATTGCCGCAAATAATCATAAAAAAACTTACAATTAATAATAAAATAAATATAACAGACTATAAATACACTTGTAAAAACAAATTACTATATGTGATTTTTTAGTTGTGTTTTTTCTTATCTATTGTATATTCCGCCGCGAAATTACAAGCAATGAGATAATACAAAATGAAAAAAACACTATTGATTCCAGCAGTGGCCGCTGGTTTATCTATGTTCGCATTGGCAGCAAATGCACATGAAAAACACACCATCTCAATCGGCTATGCCCAAAGCAGTATGGGTTCCGATTTCGAGAAAGACTCAAAAGGGACTAACCTGAAATATCGTTATGAATTTAATGATCATTGGGGCATTATGGGTTCCTTCACTATAACTAACCAAAAAGCAAATGGCTCAATGTCAGGTCTAGGTGCTACCGTAAACGGAAGCCAAGACATTACTTATAGATCATGGATGGCTGGTCCATCATACCGTTTTAATGAATATGTCAGTGCCTATGCCTTGCTTGGTGCAGCCGAGTACCACGATTTCATGACTGTCTCTACTACTTCTCGTAATACATACGCAGGAATAGCAAGGACAACAACAGGGTCAAAGACAACAAACGAAACTGCTGCCACCTATAGTGCTGGATTACAATTTAACCCAATCCCCAATATCGCTGTTGATGTTTCATACGAGCGTGCAAACTTTGACGTTGCTAAAACAGGAACTTGGACAATTGGTGTTGGATACCGCTTCTAATATCATCAAGTAAATAGTCATTAAAATAACACCCTGAATCGTGGGCGGATGCTCAATTATTTTAGGGGGTTGTTTATTGAAATATCAGAAAAACATCATATCTGTTTTTAATAAAGCATTAAAAAAATCTCAGTAAAAATAAGGGGAATGTATTATCAATACACACCCCTGTTTTAAATCATTCTTTAATACCAACGAAATATCTTTATCCCTGTAATAAATATCACCGTACTCATTAAGCTCAGAATAGATCAGGGCGCGAGCATACTTTGATTAATATTTGAACTTAAAATGTCACTCTTGTTCTTTAATTCTTTAGTTTTCTATAAAAGTCTAAAGAATTGCCTGTGTGATTAAATTTCACTCGATAAAAACACTATTAAAACCGAATATTAAGAGATAATCATCTTCAAAACGCAGCTAAAATAGTGTGCTCGCGCCCTGAGAATAGATGAGCTTTTCCATATCAATTTTTTAATCCATCAATCGTTTTTTTAATTTAAAAACGACTCCATTTGATTGTTACGTGCCAACCATAAAGAAAGCGCTTTCAGTGAATCTTGGGTGAATTCATCACAACGGGCGGTAATTTCTTCCGGCGTTAACCAGTAAACCGCGGCGACTTCTTCTTCCTGCAAGGCAAATGGGCCATGACTGACACAACTGAACAAACCACCCCATATCCGGCAATGGTCTTCTTCATAATAGAAAATGCCATGTTCGGCAAAAGGCACACCGGCAACCCCCAACTCTTCTTCGGCTTCCCGGCGGGCAGCATCCATAAAAGTTTCGCCTTGGGTAACAACACCGCCTGCCGTTGCATCCAATTTCCCCGGACAAAAGTCTTTCGTTTCGGTACGGTGCTGAACCAGAATTTTACCCATCCCATCATGCACGACAATATAAGTCGCACGGTGCCTCAGGTTCTGCGCCCTCATCTGCTGACGGGTTGACTGTGCAATGACTTCATTGTCTTCATTGACGATATCAATCCATTCAATGTTTGTTGATTTTTCTTTCATTATCCTAAAAGCCTTCTATCAATGAGTTACATATTAATTGTTGCAATAAATTTATCACATTCTGTAGACAAACGATGGTAAGGTAATATTGGTACATTTTTTATAAGTTATTATTACTGGAGGTTATATGATAGATCTGTACTATGCTCCAACCCCAAATGGCTACAAGATCACCCTTTTCCTTGAAGAAGCCGGTATTCCTTATACCATTCACCCCATTAATATCAGCACGGGTGAACAGTTCAAACCCGAATTTCTTGCCATTGCCCCCAATAATAAGATCCCGGCCATTGTCGATCACCAACCCGCTGACGGGGGAAAACCTATCTCCATCTTCGAATCTGGCGCCATTTTACTTTATCTGGCAAACAAAACAGGCCAGCTCTTAAGTCAAGATGTACGTGAACGTACCGAACAATTGCAATGGCTGTTTTGGCAGGTTGCCGGCTTCGGCCCCATGCTCGGTCAGAATCACCACTTCAATCGCTATGCGCCAGAAGTTGTCCCCTATGCCATTAATCGCTATGTGGAAGAATCAAAGCGTTTATATAAGGTATTAAATACCCAACTGGAAAAAACCGCCTACCTCGGCGGAAACGAATATAGTATCGCAGATATCGCCACTTATCCGTGGGCGAAATGCCATGAACACCAAAAAATCGATTTGCAGGATTACCCTGCGGTTGCAAAATGGCTGGATAAGATCAGTCAACGCCCTGCGACACAATCAGCCTATCAAGAGGCTTAACTCAAATATATGTAAGAAAATTCAGTTGATGGCGAAATTTTTCACCAAAAAAATTGATGTTGATAACAGATAGCAGCATATTTCGCTGGCACTTAAGTCATCCCTTGTTATAGTCAATAGACGATTATCTTTTGTTACAGGGGGTGGCTATGCGTATCTTAATAACGGGGGGAACAGGGCTAATTGGTCATCACTTGATCTGCCAACTACTTTCACTCTCCCACTCCATCACCATTTTGAGTCGTTCACCACAAAAAGTATATTCTCTGTTTTCTGATCGCGTTGAATGCTGGACAACATTAAATAACCAACACGCCCTCAACGGCTTTGATGCGGTTATCAATCTTGCCGGTGAGCCTATTGCCAATAAGCGATGGACACCGAAACAAAAAAAGAAACTTTGCCAAAGCCGCTGGCAGCTTACGGAGCAGTTGAGCAAGCTCATTAAGGCCAGTGAATCTCCACCGTCGGTATTTATTTCCGGTTCTGCGGTTGGCTATTATGGCGATCAGGGGCAATCTGTCGTGACCGAAAACGATCTTCCCCAAAATGAATTTGCTCATCAGCTTTGTGAACGTTGGGAACAACTGGCTTTACAGGCCAAAAGTAGTAAAACCCGGGTATGCTTGTTGCGTACGGGCATTGTCCTGGCACCAAAAGGCGGCGCACTGCAAAAAATGCTGCCACTGTTCCGGCTGGGTTTAGGTGGGAAAATCGGCAATGGCAAGCAGTATATGCCGTGGATACACATTGATGATATGGTTAATGGTATCTATTACCTGCTGGTATCATCCGAGCTACAGGGTCCCTTTAATATGACATCGCCTTACCCTGTACATAATGAGCTGTTTAGTGCCACACTCGCAGGTGTATTACATCGCCCTGCTTTTATGTGCATTCCTGCATGTGTATTAAAAATCGTGATGGGAGAAGCCGCAGCGTTGGTGTTAGGCGGCCAACAAGCTATTCCTCAGAAACTGGAAGCAGCCGGCTTTGGTTTCCGTTATTTTCAGTTGGAGGAAGCCTTGCAAGATGTGATAAAAGCAAAAGACAATGCGGGCTAATTTTTGTCTGCGCCGGTTTAATTATGCTGTTGCGATCGCTTCGCAACAGCATCATGACTCACTTAAATGTCATCCCCAGCGGGTTTAGCCCCCTGCCAACGGTGAAAGAGATCTTCCGGCAAGTCAATATCGAACTGGTCAAGCACACGGTTCACTGTCTGGTCGATGATATCCTGAATATGTTCAGGACGATGGTAAAATGCGGGAACCGGTGGCATGATCACCGCCCCAATTTCCGCGGCCTGTACCATTAATCTCAAGTGCCCCAAGTGTAAGGGGGTTTCTCTCACCCCCAACACTAACTTGCGATGCTCTTTCAAAACCACATCCGCAGCACGGGTCATTAAGCCATCCGTGTAACTATGCACAATGCCTGACAGGGTTTTTATCGAACAGGGTAAAATGGCCATCCCCAATGTCTTGAAAGATCCCGAGGAAATGGCGGCGGCAATATCACGATTGTCATGGACCACATCAGCCAGGGCCTGTACCTCCCGCAGCGTGTAGTCCGTCTCCAGTGCCAGAGTCTGCCGGGCCGATTGGCTGATGACCAAATGCGTTTCAATGCCCTCTACTGACTGCAAAACTTGCAGTAACCTGACACCATAAATCGCACCACTTGCCCCGGTCAGCCCGACAATCAATTTTTTCATGTTTTCCCCTGAGATCCTGGCGATATCGTCATACTTCAAGATACATTGATTATCTCCCCGCGTTGCGGGGAGATAATACTCTGTTTTCGTCTTACGGACGGCAACTTGAAGTTGATAAGATAGCTAACTGAATGATAATAACAATATTATCCTTCATTATATATTTCCAGATTCTCTATTTCGCTCTGTCCGCGCACTTTCATGGCATCGTCCTTACGTAAGTTTTCCAGATAGTCGAGGTAAATCTGGTCAATGTCTTTCGTCACATAGATACCATCAAATACAGAGCATTCGAATTTTTCAATATCCGGGTTTTCTTCCCGTACCGCTTGCACCAGATCAGGGAGATCTTGGTATATCAGCGCATCAGCCCCAATAAGCTGGCGAATTTCATCCACTTCCCGACCGTGGGCAATCAGCTCATTGGCATTTGGCATATCAATGCCATAAACATTCGGGAAGCGAACTTCCGGTGCCGCCGAAGCAAAGTAGACTTTTTTGGCACCCGCTTCACGTGCTAACTCGACGATCTGCTCCGACGTGGTGCCACGTACAATGGAATCATCCACCAGCAGAACATTTTTGCCCCGGAATTCTGCGCGGTTGGCATTCAGTTTACGGCGAACGGATTTACGTCGCTCCTGCTGACCCGGCATGATGAAGGTACGCCCGACATAGCGATTTTTGACAAATCCCTGACGATAAGGTTTATTCAGAATATGGGCGATTTCCAGTGCAATGTCACACGAGGTTTCCGGTACGGGAATAACCACATCAATATGCAGGTCTTCCCATTCACGGGCAATTTTTTCCCCGAGTTTTTTCCCCATCCGTAGCCGCGCGTTATATACCGACACCTTGTCAATAAAGGAATCCGGGCGAGCCAGATAAACAAATTCGAACAGACAAGGAGTCAATGACGGATTTTCTGCACACTGGCGCGTAAACAGTTGCCCGTTTTCAGTGATATAAATCGCTTCACCCGAAGCGACATCACGCAGGAATTCAAAACCCAATGTATCCAGCGCCACACTTTCCGACGCCACCATATATTCATCGCGGCCATCTTCCCCGGTTTTCTTCCCCAATACCAAGGGACGAATGCCGTGTGGATCACGGAAAGCCACCACCCCATGCCCAATAATCATCGCAACGCAGGCATACGCACCGCGAATTTTTTTGTGCATGTTTGAGACGGCCGAGAAGATATCATCAGGCGCTAAGGGAAAATGGGGAAATTGGGCTAATTCATTGGCAAAAATATTCAGTAGGATTTCAGAATCTGAGGTGGTATTGACATGGCGGCGGGCATTTTCAAACAACATCTTCTTCAATTCATGTGCGTTTGTCAGATTGCCGTTATGTGCCAACGTGATACCAAAAGGAGAATTCACATAAAAGGGTTGTGCTTCAGAGGCACTGGAACTGCCCGCCGTAGGATAACGGACATGCCCAATCCCGATGGTTCCCTGTAAACGTAGCATGTGCCGTGTTTCAAACACATCTTTGACCAAGCCGTTGGCCTTACGTAAACGAAATTCATTGTTACCATCAATAGTTGCAATACCTGCTGCATCTTGTCCACGGTGCTGAAGCACCGTCAATGCATCATAAATCGACTGGTTAACCGGTGTAAAACCGACGATACCGACAATACCGCACATGTAGCCTTTCCTCATCAGCCAAGCGGAGAGCGTTATCTCTCCGGCAGGAAACTCGACGCACTTTGCAGGTAGTCAAAAAACCACCTGATGATTTGACTGAACTGTGGGATCAGTTGTGATTGTTGCCAATCCTGACTTTTGGGAAGGGGCGTGAAAGAGTCTGCCATAAACAGGATAGCGGACACAATCAAGACACCGCGCAAGGCCCCAAAACAGATCCCAAGCACCCGATCAGTACCTGACAGGCCTGTTCGCTGAACAAGTGAACCAATGACATAGTTTACTACTGCGCCAACAATCAGTGTTGCAATGAATAAGATAGCAATCGCTACCCCATTCCGCACCAGTTCATCTTCAAGGCGGGTAAAATACGCCGCCAGATAAGTATAGAAGTGGCTGGCAACAAAGAAAGCACAGCCCCATGTTATCAGGGAGAGCGCTTCGCGAACAAAACCACGAATCAAGCTAACCAGTGCCGAGAAACCAATGATGGCAATAATTGTATAATCAATCCAGACCATATCTTAATCCAAAAACAGGCCCCCGACATTCAGGTCGGGCGCATTCTAACAGAAAACGAAAACGTTTGCGTAGTAGATTCATCACTCTACCGAAAATAATCTGAAACGCACCCAATTATGGCTGATAGTTTTTGATCTGCCCTTGTAATCCCGTCAGTTCCCTCAGTTCGGACAAAATGGATTCCAGTCTCTGCCTTGACGCATTCGGCCCGACATAGATCCGTGACAATTGTCCCTGTACCGGAGAAGAAGGCACGGTGTATACCTGATGCCCGGAAAGACGCAGTTTCGCGACTATTTCGTCAACTTTATCCGCATTTTTTAATGCACCCAGTTGAACCACATAGGCCGTTGCCCGAGGTGCTTGTTCTGCGGGTTTCGATTTAGTCTCTGGCTTGCTTTCAGCACGGGATTCCGGTTTTTTCTCCGGCGGTTGAGTTTCCACTTTCCGCTGGGGGGGGGATTCAGGTTTCACCGCTGTCTTCCGGTCTTGCGTGCCGGTCACCGGCGGTGCTGTGACCGGCTCTGAAGACGGTAGCCTGGACAACGTTTCGATATCTGGCTCTTGCTCCTGTGATTGCATTGCTTGTGCCGCCCCTTCGGGCGGTGTGGACGGCATGTTTTGTGCCAATGGCGGGATCGAGTCAATATCTTCTTCATCACCCGGTTTTGTCATCAACGGAATCGAAGCAAATTGCCCTTCTTTATATTTCTTATCACCATCAAAAATCATCGGCAACACAATCACGCCCAATGCGACGAGAACGAGGGTTCCAACCAAGCGATTCTGAAATTTACTGGCCACTTTCCTTGCCCCCCTCCGATGCCGCCATCTCCAGTGCCTCCATAACATGTGCCACCGTGTGGAAAGAGCCACAGACCACAATGATATCTTGCGCCGATGCGTCTTCCATTGCCTGCTGCCAAGCGGCTGCTACTTGCGGGAATGTCCGGGCACGGACAAGGTGCCCAGACAATATTTCGGCGTCCGCTCCCCTCAGTTCATGCAGGGATGCGCAGTACCATTCATCAATCTGTGAGGAAAGACAGGCGAGCGTACCGGCAATGTCCTTATCGCCCAACATGCCAATGACACCGCGGATTTTACTGCCCGGTGAGCGAGGCAGCCCTGCTAATTTCTGCACCAGATAGCCCGCAGCATGTGGATTATGAGCCACATCTAAAATGACCAGCGGTTGTTGCCTGATCATTTGGAAACGCCCCGGTAATTGGGCATTTTTCAATCCCATATGAATGGCTTGCTCATCAATCGCGCGGCTGATTTTATCATCCTGTTGCAACAAGCAGTGGATCACCCCCATCGCCGTGGCAGCGTTTGCCAGCGGCAGGTTGGGCAAAGGTAACCCATTGAGTTGCTGCTGATGACTTAACCAGCTCCAGCGATTTTCATGCTGTGAGAAGTGCCAGTCAACACCACGACGAAAAAGTTTCGCGCCCAATTCATCCGCAACGTCAGCAATTGACTGGGGCATATCCTGCTCACCCACCACCGCAAAATGCCCACGGCGGAAAATGCCGGCTTTTTCACGGCCAATGTGTTCACGATCTGACCCCAACCAATCGGTATGATCCAGCGCAATGCTGGTGATGGCGGCAATATCAGCATCAACAATATTAGTGGCATCCAAACGGCCACCCAATCCCACTTCCAAAATCACGACATCAAGAGCAGCGTCTTTGAAAAGTTGTAAGGCGGCCAATGTCCCATATTCAAAATAGGTCAATGAGATATCGCCGCGCTGGGCTTCAATCGCGGCAAATACACGGCAGAAATCTTGTTCCGTTGCTTCCTTGCCCTGAATACGTACCCTCTCGGTATAACGTATCAGGTGTGGGGAACTGTACACCCCCACTTTAAGCCCTGCGGCCAGGAAAATAGATTCAAGGGTGTGGCAAGTCGTTCCCTTGCCATTCGTGCCTGACACCGTGATCACTTTTGGGGCCGGGTTCAACAGGTCTAATTGACGACCCAGTTTTCCTACACGCCCAAGGCCCATATCAATGGCTTTGGTATGCAGGTTTCCCAGATAGGAAAGCCACGTCATCAGTGGCGACGTGGCTTGAGGAATTTGCAAAATATCAGGCATCTTCTTTATTAGGATTGATGTTTATATCAGCTTCAACATCAGCAGATTCAACAACGGCTGCTTCCATTGGTTCCGTTTTTGTGCCCGGTTGCGGTTGATGCGTCAACATGGCAAACAGGCTGGCAACTTTGTCACGCATTTCCAGACGGCTCACGATCATGTCAACCGCCCCTTTATCCAGCAGGAATTCGCTGCGCTGGAAACCTTCCGGCAATTTTTCACGCACGGTCTGTTCGATGACACGAGGGCCGGCAAAACCAATCAATGCTTTCGGTTCCGCGATATTAATATCCCCCAACATCCCCATGCTTGCGGTTACCCCACCCATGGTTGGGTTGGTCAAAACACAGATATAAGGCAAACCCCGATCCTGCATTTTTGCCAGCGCAGCACTGGTTTTTGCCATCTGCATCAGTGACATCAGGGATTCCTGCATACGCGCCCCACCACTGGAAGTAAAACAGACAAACGGGCAGTTATCTTCCAGGGCCTGTTCAACGGCACGGACAAAACGGGCGCCAACCACGGACCCCATTGAGCCGCCCATGAAATTGAATTCAAAGGCACCAGCCACCACGGGCATATCATGCAGCTTACCTTTCATGGCGATCAGGGCATCTTTTTCTTGCGTCTGCTTCTGGGCGGCAACCAAGCGATCTTTATATTTTTTAATATCGCGGAATTTCAGGATATCTTTAGGTTCCAGCTCACTGCCTAACTCCGTGCCTGTACCTTCATCCAAGAATGAATTCAATCGCTGGCGGGCTGAAATACGCATGTGGTGGTTACATCTTGGACACACCTCAAGGTTACGCTCTAATTCAGCACGATAAAGTACCTGACTGCAACTGTCACATTTTGTCCAAACTCCTTCAGGTATGCTTGCCTTACGAGTTTGCATGATTTTGCTTTTATTTAGAATCTTTTCAATCCAGCTCATTAATGAACCTTTCCGTCTAAATCTGGCTGATGCCAGCTTTTGTTTTACGTGCCATTAAACCACAATGCCATTACAGTGTGGATAAAAAACTGCTCAAACCTGCTTACGGTTATCGATTTATCTATCTACTGCATTGCTTGCTGCTTTTTTCGATGCAGCACGACGATGACGCCAAATTTCAATGATTCCCGGCAGAATAGAAATAAAAATAATCGCAACAATCAATAATTTCAGATTCTGCTGTATCACTGGCATATCACCAAACAAATAACCCGCATAGCTGAATAATAGCACCCAGATAAATGCACCGATGACGTTATAAGCAGCAAAATGGCGGTAAGACATTTTCCCCATTCCGGCAACGAACGGTGCAAACGTTCTAATAATTGGCACAAACCGAGCCAAAATTATGGCTTTTCCACCATGTTTTTCATAAAACCCGTGGGTTTTATCTAAATAACTACGGCGAAAAATCTTTGAATTTGGATTGGTAAATAGTTTCTCACCAAAAATTCTACCAATGGTATAGTTTATCGCATCACCAATAATGGCGGCTGCCAGCATTAAAGCCACCATGATGTGGACATTAAGATCATTGGAATCAAGGGCAGATAGTGCGCCAGCCACAAACAGCAAAGAGTCTCCCGGCAAGAATGGCGTGACCACCAAGCCTGTTTCACAAAATATGATCAGAAACAGGATGCCGTAAACCCAATCACCATAGTGAGCAACCAACTCAGCTAAATGTGCATCAATGTGTAAAATAAAATCGACAATGAATTTCGCAAAATCAACAAAATGAGTTAAAAAGTCCATAATATTCCTCGTTATGATCAAACATCCCTATCACTATTCTATTCGAAAATGTCAAATTAACTTATTTCCCAGAAACAGGGGACCCATAACAGGTTCAGGTAAACCAAAGCGAGCAGGATAATCCACCGCAACTAAATATAAGCCCTCAGCTTTGGCGGTTGCTGCCGCTTTTGTCCGGTCTTTCAGTGCCAATAATTCAGCCATCCAGCCAATATCCTGATTTCCGCAACCAATCTCCAGCAAGCTGCCAACGATATTGCGCACCATATGATGAACGAAAGCATTCGCCTTAATGTCAATAACAACATAATGCCCGTGCCGACTAACATGAATATGCATCATATTGCGCCACGGTGAATTGGACTGGCACTGCACGGCGCGGAAAGAGGTAAAGTCATTCTCGCCCAACAAGCGCTGTGCTGCTTCATGCATTTTTTTCTCATCCAATGGATAATGAAAATGCGTGACACCGCGTGCCAATATCGCTGGGCGATAGCGATGGTTGAAAATCACATAGCGATAACGGCGGGCTGTTGCACTGAAACGAGCATGGAATTCATCATCCACCGTTTTGATCCAACGTACGGCGATATCCGCTGGCAAATGGCTATTGACCCCCATAGTCCATGCTGCATCTTTACGTTGTGCCGAGGTGGAAAAATGCACGACCTGCCCGGTGGCGTGTACCCCTGCATCCGTTCTGCCCGCACAGAGAACTGAAATCGGCTCATTCGCCACTTTCGACAACGCTTTTTCCAGACACTCTTGTACGCTTTTCACTTCTTGCTGACGCTGCCAACCATAATATCGACTGCCGTCATATTCAATCCCCAGTGCAATTTTCACTTGCTTTGCCGCTGGCACCGACTGACCCAGCCCTGTATCAGACATCAGTAAAATTGCTCCTGCATCAGTTTTTCTGCGATTTCAATCGCCATCAGGGCGCCGCCAAAACGGATATTATCGGCAACTGACCAGAATTGCAGCATTTCCGGCATACCATAATCATTGCGCAGGCAGCCTATCGCCAAACGTTCACTGCCCGAAGCATCAGTGACCTGAGTCGGGTAATCTCCCTCTTCTGAAACCTGAATGTCTTCAACACGTTCAAATTCCTCACGGGCCTCTTCGATACCCACCGGGCGCAATGTTTCTACACTCACCATCTGCGCAATGCCATAGAACACTGAAGATTGGACACAACTTACGGAAACTGGCAGCCCTTCATCCTGCAACACTTTGCGAATTTGATCGACAATACGACGCTCTTCACGCACCGTGCCTTCTGCATCAGGTAACAAAGGCAGCATATTGAAGGCCAATTGTTTGCTGAAACGGCCTTCATCGGGGGGAATGCCATTTAATAAACGTGCACTCTGCCCTGCCAATTCGTCAATGGCGGCTTTGCCATGAACCGACATGGGCAATAGATTGGTCAACTGTAAACGGGCAATCCCCGCCGCATCGATCAATGGTTTGATGGCGGTCAGCACCTGACTGGTTGCACTATCTGCCACCGCGATGATGTTACGGTGACGGTATTCAGCCAGTGCGTATGAATTTACGCCGGGAACCACCAAGGGCACATCCGGCTCTGCTGAGAACAAGCCGCTGCTGTCAATCACCAGACAACCCGACTCCGTTGCCTTTTCAATATGCTGTGCAGTCACTTCCATCGGCACGGCAAAAAAAGCGAATTGCACCTGTGACCAGTCAAATTCTGCTGCATCACGAACCGTGATGTTTTTTCCGTTAAAACGCTGGATCTTTCCGGCACTTTGTTCGCTGGCAAGAAGATGTAGTTCACCAACCGGAAATTGACGTTCCTGTAATAACGCCAATATCGCTCCACCTACTGCGCCTGTTGCACCCAAAAGCGCAATATTCCAACCTTCTGACATGTTGGTTTTCTCCACTTCTCTTATTCCACTTCTTATTTTTGCTGACTGACAGGAACCCCTGCCTCGATTAAATCACTTTGGCATTAAATCCAATTCTGGCTAGTAATTGAGCGCTCTCTTCTGAGTCACAATGCACGGTCAGGGAAGACCACTCCCGACGTTCTGGATAGTCTTTGCGCAATCGATCAAACGCACCTGCCTGAGCCGCAACCTGACGTAAGGGGGCATCATCACGGCGCACATCATACACTAAATGCATCAAACGCTTGAGGACGCTTTGCGTCACTTCCCCCCGCACGGTGACCTGACTAAAATCGGGGGTCGGCAACAAATCCGCCAACGCCGTCTTGCGAGGTTGCCCCAAGAACTCACAATACGCCTCAAAAACCTGAGTTGTCCCCCGTGCCTTGCCTTCCAAGGTATAACCTGCAATATGGGGAGTGCCAATATCGACTAACGCCAACAAAGGCAAAGAAAGGTCAGGCTCCGGCTCCCAAACATCAAGAACTGTACGTAGTTTCTTTCCCTTTTGCAGTACGGCAAGTAATGCTTGATTATCAACCACCTCACCACGGCTGGCATTAATTAAAATTCGGTTGTCCGGTAATGCAGAAAGTAATTCTGCATCCGCTAAATGATAGGTCTTGTATGAACCCGATTGATTAAGCGGTGTGTGGAAAGTCAGAATATCGGCTTCTTTGACCAAGGTTTCTAAAGGCCAAAACTCGCCTTCATCACCCCGATCGGCGCGGGGAGGATCGCACAGTAAGGTCTTCACGCCCAAAGCCGCCAGTCGATCAGCCAAACGCCCACCGACATTGCCAACACCGACAATACCGACCGTTTTATCTTTAAGTTGGAACTGATCTTGTTCAGCCAATAGCAGCAGTGCTGAAAATACGTACTCAACGACGGCAATGGCGTTACATCCGGGGGCGGCGGAAAACCCAATTCCGGCCTGGGCTAACCATTGCTGATCAACATGATCCATTCCCGCAGTCGCCGTTCCGACAAATTTCACCGAACTGCCTTGCAACAGGGATTCATTGACTTTAGTGACCGACCGAACCATAAAGGCATCGGCATGTCCCAGCGCGCCCTCCGGTACTGGACGCCCCGGAACTGCCTGTACTTCACCCAATGCCTGAAAGAGTTGTTCAGCATAAGGCATATTTTCATCAACTAAAATTTTCACTTTTCTCATCCAATGGCTTAAATGGGCGTGACCCGCTATTCTGCCACTTTATCCGCATAAAACCTATATGCCTTGATCTTTTCAATCTTCCGTTCAAAAAAATCCACCATAAAAAAACAACATCTCGTATTGAAGAGGCCATTAAAGCGAATAAGACAAGATTGTTGGATAAGGTATTTGCTAAACTCAATGCACGATACACTGATATAAATAATCTGGCTCAATGAAGAACTTATTGTTTCCCCTCGTCGCGGTGCTGATCTGGTCAATCAATGCCGTTGTCAGCAAAGCGGCTGCCACCCTTATCGAACCCGCCTCCATCATTGCGCCCTATTTGTGGATACAAGGTGTCGTGCGCATTGGTGCCAATATGACGGCTATTTTTATGAATCTGGCGCCTGTCTTTACGGCCATCATTGCTATCGTGGCGCTTCATGAAAAGATGCACAGTTATCACTTAATTGGCGGGAGTATTGTGCTGTTCGGCGTAATACTCGCTCAACAATTACGTATTCCGCTGACTCGCAGAAAGCCGGAATATAATTCGAACGAGCAATCCTCCTAATAGTTCGCCGGGCAAAAGCTGGAGAGTAGCACCATGATACAGGCTGACCTCTTTAACAATGGTCAGCCCTAACCCCGCCCCCTCCAGCCCGGCAACATTATCCAATCGGTTAAACGCCATGAGCGATTGATGAATATCTTCTTGGGCAATCCCCGGCCCTGAATCCTCAATCTCAAGGCAGCCCTGTTTTTTATCCGGCATGATAGACACCCTTCCCGTGACCACGCCCATTTGCGGGGTATATTTGATGGCGTTATCCAGCAGATTGGCGCACATTTCGGCTAACAATAGCGGATCGCCTTTGATCCACAAGGCGTCTTCCCCTTCATAGCCTAAATCAATATTTTTACTTTCTGCTTGCTGTAAGCGGGAAAAACAGGCTTGTTGCAATAATTCCACCATATTGACGGGTTGATAATTCTGTATTGCCTCTTTTTTATGCACCTTAAGCTGTGAAAACTGCAATAATCGATCAGTCAGTGAAATCATGTTATCCACACTTTTATCAATCGCCGCCAGTGTGCTGCCTCTCTGGTCTGGATTTTGTTCAGTACGGGCGACTGCAACCTGAGTTTTCAGGACAGCCAACGGTGTCCTGAGTTGATGGGACGCGTCGGCGCTGAACCGCCCTTGACGTTCAACCATTAATTGTAACCGTTCGATATAGCGGTTAAGTACCTGAAGCAATGATGAAAGTTCAGACCACGGTAAAATATCTGGCAAGGGTGTCAGATCATTAGCCGCACGGCGGATCATGATGCCTGACAGTTTTCGCAATGGCTTAAGCAGTAATTTGAGCAAAATATAAGCGAGCAGTAAGGTCAATAAGACAACAGCGCCTTGATTGATCAGGGACGAAAGCAGTAATTGGTGAGCCATATATTGACGGGACATCACGGTTTCTGCCACCAAGATTAATGCCATCCCCATGATGCCCCCTTCATTGATGGGCTGATACAATCCCACCACACGTATCGGTTGCCCCTGATATTCAGCATCGTAAAAATAGGCCAAGGCGGTATATAAAGAAGAACGCTGGATAGGCGGCGGTATCCGGGGAAGGTCATCATAGCCAGAAATCGTCTTTCCTTCCGGTGAGATAACTTGATAGTACAAGCGATCATTCGTATTGCGTTCAAAGCTGTCCAGAACAACATAAGGGACATCAACGACCAAGTTTTGATCCCGCACAATCAGACGTTCAGCGACGGTTCTTGCCGAGGCCAGCAGTGTCCTGTCATAAGCCAACATGGCAGTATTTCTCACACTGACATACTGGCTATAGACAGAAGCGCAGCCCAGCAGCAATAGCGGTACGCCAAAAAACAACAGCAGTTGATGGAATAACGACCGCGGTATTTTCAAATACGTCATGACACCAACAGCTCCAGCCGATAGCCCAACCCGCGCAATGTTTTGATCCCGACATCACTGTTGAGTAATTTTTTCCGCAATCGATGCACATACAGTTCGATACTTTGCGGGTTTGCTTCATCCGCTAAAGAAAACACCTGCTCAAACAGTTGCTGTTTAGAAACCGGACGCCCCCGACGGTGAAAAAGTGTCGTTAAGACCGACAATTCTCTGGGCGTCAGTGCCAGTGGTACGTGGTTTAAGAGGAAATACCCTTCATCTTCATAAGATAATGAACCGAATTTCTGTGTCTCTTGCGGTATCGCGGTACTACGACGTAACAACGCACGAATACGGGCTTCCAGTTCCTGAAAATCAAAAGGCTTGGTCAAGTAATCATCCGCACCAGAATTCAACCCCCTGACACGATCCGTCACCTCTGTTTTGGCGGTCAATAACAATACCGGTAAGTTTTGACCACGCTTACGCAACCGTGATAACAGAGACAGGCCATCCAGTCTGGGTAAGGCAACATCCAGAATCAATAAAGCATAATTTTCCGTCTGCAATAGCTGATCGGCCACAACACCATCTTCAGCCAAATCAACCACAAATCCGGAATTATTCAATGCTTTTTGTAACCAATGTAATAAATCAGGATGATCCTCAACCAATAAGAGACGCATGAATAATACCTATCGTTAAAAATTAGCCAAAGAAATAAAGCGGAGATATTACACAATTGCAATATGAAGATTCAGCAATTGCAGACGGGTTAACAAAAAACACAAATTCAAACAAATAATTAACACAAAAAAGGGAAACACCGCACAAATTAAGCGACTAAGGTCACATCCATACGAATTTTATTGTTAATGAAAGGTAATTGAAAGGTTTCAATTATATAAATAACCCTGTGCCGGAAATTTGGCGTTCATCTCTTTATATTGGCGTTATGTGAGGAATAAAAGTGAAAATATTCAAAACCTTATTAACCGCTGCAAGCCTGCTTGTTTGTACCAGTGCTTTTGCCACCGCAGCCCCCGATAGAACCGAATGTATTGCGCCGGCCAAACCCGGTGGAGGCTTTGATTTAACTTGTAAACTCGTCCAAATCTCACTCTTGGAAACCCAAACCATAGACTCTCCCATGCGGGTGACATTTATGCCCGGTGGTGTCGGTGCGGTTGCTTATAATGCCATCGTTGCCCAGAGACCCGCTGAACCCGGCACTATCGTAGCCTTCTCGGGTGGCTCGCTATTGAATCTTGCCCAAGGCAAATTTGGTCGTTACAACGTCAATGAGGTGCGCTGGCTGGCCAGTGTTGGCACTGACTACGGCATGATTGCGGTGCACCATGACTCCCCTTACAAAACCCTGACAGATTTGATGGCGGCTTTTAAAAAATCCCCCGAAAGTATTGTATTTGGTGCAGGTGCCTCCATCGGTAGCCAAGACTGGATGAAAACCGCATTACTGGCTAAAGAAGCCGGTATTGACCCCCGCAAGATGCGCTATGTCGCGTTCGAAGGTGGCGGTGAGCCTATCACGGCGTTGTTGGGCAATCATATTCAAGTCGTCTCCGGTGATCTGAGTGAAACTTTACCTTACCTCCATGGCGATAAGATCCGCATACTGGCTGTTTATGCCGATAAACGATTGGGGGGGGAGCTGGCAAATATTCCAACGGCAAAAGAACAGGGTTATGACCTTGTCTGGCCGGTCATGCGTGGCTTTTATATGGGCCCGAAAGTTTCTGATGAACAATACCAGTGGTGGATAGAGACTTTTCAAAGACTCCAACAATCTGCTGAATTCAAAAAACAACGTGAGCTACGTGGGTTATTTGAATTCAATCTGACGGGGAAAGAACTGGATAGCTATGTCAAAAAACAGGTTATTCAATACCATGAAATGGCCAAATCCTTTGGTTTAGCAAAATAACGGGGGTGGCATCATGAGCGATCGCATCTTTGCGTCTGTATGGCTGGTGCTATGTGGCATTGGGTTGATGATTGGATGGGGAATTCATAGCGAATATAACTATGAACCCTTGGGCCCTCGCCCATTTCCCATCACGATTCTTTCGCTCATGGCACTTTGCGCTTTACTGTTGCTGGTTAAAAAACCAGACCCCATCCACTGGCCGGCACCACACGTATTACTTCGCTTGGCCTTGTTGGTTATCTCACTCGCCATTTATGCGGGGGTATTTGAGTGGTTGGGTTTTCCGCTCGCCACCACATTATTGACAATTTGTGTGGCACGACTCTTTAACGCCACGCTCCTTGCAGCAGTGATTTCCGGTGTATTTCTGGGGATTTCACTCTTTTTTGCTTTTGATCGTCTGTTAGATGTCACTCTGCCCATCGGCAGTTGGCTCAGCTAAGGAGATAATAATGGATACTTGGCTATATCTGAGCCACGGTTTTGAAGTCGCATTAATGCCGAAAAATTTGCTTATTGCACTGATTGGTTGCTTTATTGGTACGGTTGTTGGGTTATTACCCGGCCTCGGCCCTATCAATGGGGTGGCGATCCTGTTACCACTGGCTTTTGCCCTGAAATTACCCGCTGAATCGGCTTTAATCTTGTTGGCTACCGTCTATATTGGCTGCGAATATGGGGGGCGGATCTCTTCAATCTTGCTCAATGTACCGGGAGATGCGGCCGCTATCATGACAACCCTTGACGGGCACCCAATGGCAAAGCAGGGACGCGCGGGGGTTGCACTCTCTATCTCTGCCGTCAGTTCGTTTTGTGGTTCACTTCTGGCTATCATTGGCATCATCTTATTTGCCCCACTGCTGGCACAATGGTCTTTAGCATTTGGGCCTGCTGAGTACTTTGCCTTAATGGTATTTGCCATTGCCTGTCTTGGCAGCATGATGAGCCAAAACCCGGTAAAATCACTATTGGCAGCCCTAATCGGTTTGGCTTTAGCCACCGTCGGCGTGGATGCCAATACGGGCGTTTATCGTTTCACCTTTGATAGCGTACATCTCTCCGATGGTATTCAATTTATTGCGGTCGTTATCGGGTTGTTTTCCGTCAGTGAAATTTTATTGATGCTGGAAAGCACGTCCATGGGACAAAAAACCATCAGTAAAACCGGACGCCTGCTATTCAACAGAAAAGAAGCGGCAACGTGTGTCGGGCCAACCCTACGCTCCTCAGTGATTGGTTTTTTTGTCGGAATATTACCGGGTGCAGGCGCAACAATCGCCAGCGCCATCACCTACATGACAGAAAAACGACTCAGCGGTAACAGTGATTCATTCGGCAAAGGTGATATCCGTGGGGTCGCGGCGCCAGAGGCAGCGAATAACGCATCAGCATGTGGTTCATTCATTCCCATGTTGACCCTCGGTGTACCCGGTTCAGGGACAACCGCCGTGATGATGGGGGCTTTGACGCTTTACAACATCACGCCGGGTCCCACCATGTTCACAGAACAGCCGGATATCGTCTGGGGGCTGATTGCGGCTTTGTTGATCGCCAATATTTTGTTACTGATCATGAATATCCCGATGATTGGGCTATTTACCCGCATGCTGAATATTCCGATGTGGTTTCTGGTTCCGGCCATCGCCATTGTTTCTGCCGTTGGCGTCTATGCTATCCACAGTACCACGTTTGATCTTATGTTGATGGTGGGATTAGGCGTTTTCGGTTACATACTCCGAAAAATGAATTTTCCCATGTCGCCACTGATCTTAGGTTTCGTGTTGGGCGGGATGCTGGAACAAAACCTACGACGGGCACTCTCAATCAGCAATGGAAATTTTGGCATCCTGTGGAGTAGTACGATTACCCAAGTTTTGCTGGTACTGGCGATACTGGTGATTGTTATCCCACCGATTCTGCGCATCATGAATAGACATCGCAATAAACACCGTAATAAAGCCATGACGCCCTAATTAAAAAGCCAATCCACATCATCAGTGGATTGGCTTTCATTGCGCTTGCGGACTATCAGTTTGAATACTTGCGCATCACCAGCGTGGCATTTGTACCACCGAACCCGAAGCTATTGGACATCACTGTTTTTAGCTCACGTTTGGTGGGTTCCGTAATAATGTCCATGCCCAGTGCTTTTTCATCCAAATCTTCAATATTGATGCTTGGTGCAATAATGCCATGCTCCAACATCAGTAAGCTGTAGATGGTTTCATGGGCACCCGCTGCGCCCAATGAATGCCCGGTCATCGCTTTAGTGGCAGAAATAGCAGGCGTATTGTCACCAAAAACCTCCCTGATGGCTTCCAGCTCTTTCAAATCACCAATTGGCGTCGACGTTCCGTGGGTGTTGACGTAATCGACGCCACCTTCAATACCATCCAGTGCCATCTTCATACAACGCACCGCGCCTTCCCCAGAAGGCGCGACCATATCTGCGCCATCTGAATTTGCCCCATAACCGATGATCTCAGCATAAATATGCGCACCACGGGCTAATGCGTGTTCTAATTCTTCAACAACAACAACACCGCCGCCGCCGGCAATCACAAAACCATCGCGGTTCTGATCATAAGTACGGGAGGCTTGTTCTGGTGTTTCATTATATTTAGTGGAAAGTGCGCCCATTGCATCAAATTCACAAGCCATTTCCCAACTGAGTTCTTCACCCCCCCCGGCAAAAATAACATCTTGTTTACCGAGTTGGATTAATTCAACGGCATGACCGATACAGTGTGCAGAAGTTGAACACGCAGAACTGATGGAGTAGTTCACACCCTTGATCTTAAACGGTGTGGCTAAACACGCTGATACGCCAGAAGCCATTGCACGCGTGACCATATAAGGCCCTACGCCACGCAAGCCACGGGCACGCATACCATCGGAACCTGCAACTTGGTTATAAGGAGAGCCGCCGCCTGAACCAACCACCAAACCAGTACGCAGGTTAGAAACTTGTTCATCGGACAGGCCTGAATCTTTAATGGCCTCATCCATTGCCAGATAAGCATAAATAGAGGCGTCACTCATGAAACGTAGTACCTTGCGGTCAATCAAACCGGTCGTATCCAGCTTTACATTGCCCCAGACATGGCTGCGCATTCCCATCTCTTTAAACTTTTCTGAGAAAGTTATCCCGGAACGGCCCTCTTTCAGAGATTCCAGCACCTCTTTCTGGTTATTACCAATACTGGAGACAATACCCAGACCAGTGATTACTGCACGTTTCATTACTTACCTCATCAATATGTTTACCAGCAGGATTTCTTCACCCGCACTTTAGCGTACACTTGTACGCTGAACAAGTCCGATCAGGTTAAAAATTCAAAGAAAGATTGATCTAAACTCAACTTGACGCTTTGGCATGGGTGGTGCTACCCCATGAAGACCGTTAAAATCCAGCTATTATTGTTATCAACAGTACAGGCATTATTGTGAAAAGCAGTGCTATCAGCAACGCAACCCTAAGCTGGAATGAGCAAGGAACCCCCATTTCAGCGCAGTTTGATGATGTTTATTTTTCAAATCAAGATGGCTTGGAAGAAACATTGTATGTATTTTTGCAAGGTAACCATTTCCCTCAACGTTTTCATACCCATTCCCGCCCAGAGTGCGTAATTGCAGAAACCGGCTTCGGTACTGGATTGAATTTCCTGACACTTTGTCGAGATTTTACTCATTTCAGACAACAACATCCTGAAGCTACATTAAAACGGCTGCATTACATCAGTTTTGAAAAATACCCATTACAACCGACTGACCTGAAAACAGCACACCAACGTTGGCCGGAACTTAACGCGTTTTCTACACAATTATGCCAACAATGGCCCTTACCGCTGGCTGGCTGCCACAGATTAATGCTGGATAATGGCGCTATCACGCTGGATCTTTGGTTTGGGGATGTAAATGATCTATTACCGAAGATCAATGCAAATTTGGCAGGGAAAGTTGATGCCTGGTTTTTGGATGGCTTTGCGCCAGCAAAAAATCCACAAATGTGGAGTGAACAGTTGTTCGCTGCAATAGCAAAATTTTGTCGTCCTGAAGGGACGTTTGCAACCTTTACCTCCGCCGGGATCGTCCGCCGGGGATTGCAAAAAGCCGGTTTTAATGTCGCTAAGGTTAAAGGATTTGGCCGTAAACGAGAGATGCTGAC
This sequence comes from Xenorhabdus sp. IM139775, assembly GCF_028598745.1. Classification (GTDB taxonomy): domain Bacteria; phylum Pseudomonadota; class Gammaproteobacteria; order Enterobacterales; family Enterobacteriaceae; genus Xenorhabdus. Next base: position 1,330 of record NZ_JAQRFK010000018.1, on the reverse strand, counting down.
GGGCACCTTATCCCCATTAAGTGATCCACTTCCCTTGCCTGATACACCGTGGTTTTCCCGTCAGTCGGCTACCCATGCCGATGATATTGCCATCATCGGCGGCGGTATTGCCAGCGCACTGAGCGCACTGGCGCTATTGCGCCGTGGCGCCAAGGTCACGCTATATTGTCAGGATGCTCAACCTGCCCAAAATGCTTCGGGCAATCAACAAGGAGCACTTTATCCCTTACTGAATGGTCATCACGATCCATTAGAACGCTTTTTCACATCAGCATTTACGTTTGCCCGCCGTCAGTACGATCAGTTAATTGACGAAAATGTCCCTTTTGACTACCAATGGTGTGGCGTCAGCCAGTTAGCTTACGATGAAAAAAGCGCAAATAAAATTGGCAAAATGCAGCGGACAGCATGGCCGGACGAAATTGCACTTGGTATGGATCGCAGCCAATTAAGCCATGTAAGTGGGTTAGATGTAAATTACGATGGCATTTACTATCCACAAGGAGGATGGTTATATCCCGCACAATTGACTCAAGCGGCGATTAAACTGGCTGAACAACAGGGAATGAAGATTTATTTTAATCATAAAGTGACTAAGCTTATTCAAAGTGAAAACGGTTGGCAGTTGCTAGTGGAGCATAAAGAAAATCTGCAATGCAAGGATCACAACGTGGTCATTATTGCCAATGGCCACTGTCTGCCACAATTTGAACAAACTCAAAAACTCCCTGTCACTGCTGTTCGTGGTCAAGTTAGCCATATTCCAACCACAGATGACCTGCGCCAGTTAAAAAGTGTGCTGTGTTACGATGGCTACATGACCCCCGTCAATCCTGACAATCAGTATCACTGTATCGGTGCCAGTTATCAGCGCAATCAGTTGGATACTTTGTATTCTTCTGCCGAACAACAAGAAAACCGCGATCGTTTATTAAAATGTTTTCCTGATGTTGATTGGCCACAACAAGTTGATATTTCAGAAGAAAAATCCCGTCAGGGTATCCGTTGCGTCATTCGGGATCATATGCCAATGATCGGAAATGTGCCTGTTTTCAGTGAGATTATGGATAAATATGCGGATTTATCCCTACAGATAAACACGAATAAGATTATTGAAAAATCGCCTTGTTACCCGAATTTATTTGTCCTTGGTGCGTTAGGTTCACGTGGGTTATGTTCTGCACCTTTAAGCGCAGAATTATTGGCTAGCCAGATTTTTGGCGAAGCTCTACCGCTTGATGATGAGACATTGGCGGCTTTACACCCAAATCGCTTTTGGGTCAGGAAGTTATTACGTGGTAAAGCAGTGAAAACAGAAAAACCTTAACGT
>NZ_JAQRFK010000179.1 GCF_028598745.1 Xenorhabdus sp. IM139775 | reverse complement strand
ATCCAGTCGAACAACAACTTCATCAGCGGAGCGCTGCGCTCTTTTCTTAATGCCAGCCGTTCTGCTGCCGGACTCCCTCGGATTTCTGCTTCTATGGCATATAACTCACCTATCCGCTTCAGGGCTTCCGTCGTGACGGCTGTTGGCGAACGAACGTGAACGTCATGGATTTTACGCCGGGCATGCGCCATGCAGGCGGCCTCAGTGATATTCCCTGTTTCATACAACGCCCGGTATCCGCCGTAAGCATCGGCCTGGAGAACGCCGCTGTAGCCTGCCAGGTGCTGTTGCGGGTGAATGCCTTTGCGATCGGCTGAGTACGCGAACCACACGGCCGGCGGCATGACCGAGCCTGCATTTCTGTCATCGCGGACGTACACCCACAGGCGTCCGGTCCGGGTTTTACCGCTGCCCGGCTCCTGAACGGGCACGGGGATATCATCACCATGGACTTTGCCCGGCATCAGAACATACTGGCGTAACACATCGTACAGGGGTTCAAGAAGGTCACTCACCGCCCCGGACCAGCGACCCAGCGTGGCACGGCTTAACGCCACGCCCTGCCGGTTATATATCTCCGACTGACGGTACAGCGGCGTATGCTCTGCGTACTTTGCGGTCACGATCCGCGCCAGTAGTCCAGGCCCCGCATAACTGCGTTCAATGGGTTTGGACGGCATGGGTGACTGGACTATGCCGTCACACCGACCGCAGGCCAGCTTGGGGCGTTGTGTTTCGATCACTTTAAAGGCGCTGCTGATGATCTCGAGTTGTTCTGAGATATCGCAACCCAGCGCATGCAGTTCCCCGCCACATTCAGGGCAGCTTTTTTCTGCCGGGGGGAGCGACTGTATTTCGCGGGGCAGCGTGGCGGGTAACGGTTTTCGTGACGAGGACTGCCGCAGCGCAGGAGGCAGTGCCGGGTCGGGTTGTTCACCCTGGATGTCGGCCATTTCTTCCTGAAGGTGACTGATGCGCTCCTGCACTTCGCGTATCTGTCGTTCAGTCTTCTGCCGTATTTTTTCTGAACGCTGGCCGAACTGCATACGTTGCAGTTTTACCACCCGGGCTTTCAGTCGGCTAATTTCGCTGGCATAAGAGGCCACCCGCTGGGACAGCAGGCGATTGTTTTCTGCCAGTATTTCGTTAGCGGCCATCTGCTCACGCAGCAGCACTTTCAACTGGGCGATATCATCAGGGAATGAGGGCGTCATTCCCTCACTTTACCGCAAGTTATATCCGTATGCCAGAGCGTTCCATCCGCTGCGGGTGTTTCCAGTTTATGCCTTCAAGCAGCATGGACAGTTGGGCGGGAGTCAGATGGACTTTACCCTCACGGGTCACCGGCCAGACGAAGCGCCCACGCTCAAGCCGTTTGGTAAACAGGCACAACCCATCGGCATCAGCCCACAGTACCTTAAGCATATCACCCCGACGACCGCGAAAGATGAAGACCTGCCCGGAGAACGGATTATCTTTCAGTGCGTTCTGCACCTTTGAGGCCAGGCCGTTGAACCCGTTGCGCATATCAGTGACGCCTGCCACGATCCAGATACGCGT
>NZ_JAQRFK010000178.1 GCF_028598745.1 Xenorhabdus sp. IM139775 | reverse complement strand
GCCGCCAAAAAGCCGGCTAACAGGTTGGTTGATTCCCCCACGACGCCGCAGGTGGCAAGATCCTGCGTGATGCGCGCTGTCAGGTTCGGGTCTTGCAGCAAGGCCAGCGCCGCTTCCCGCTCGGCCTCGTCCAGTTCAGGCGTTGCCGCTGCCGAACTTTCTCCCTGCTGCTGCCATTGTTCAAAGGCCAGTAACACCTGTCCCAAGGCACGGCGGAGTTCCCCCTCAGCCAGCCCCAGTTCAGCGGCGGCCATCCGCGCATAGCCCTGACGGCTGCGGGCGCTCATCAGGTCAATCCCATCCAGGAACATGACGCCGCTTTGCGTATCAATAACCTGCGCATTGAGTTTCAGGGCAACCGCGCCTGCTTTCACGCCAGCCAACCCCCGGATGCACCAGCGCAGGCTGTCCAGTGAGATCTTAAGCTCACCGTCTGCCCCGGCTTCCCAGACAAGGCCGGGCGTGGGGTTTTGCACTGTCACCGGGGCCGTCAAAGCAGGCGCAGGGGCTGACGGTGCCGCCTCTGCACGCGCGGTGACGGCCGTTAACATCGGCATCGCGCTCTCCAACAACAGGCCGAAAGCCGCTTCCGGCTCTGCCATTTGGCACAGGTACTCGTTCGCGTCCATCTCCGGCGGGAACATCACCCGCAACGGTGTGATCCCTTTCTCAGCCAGTGCGGCCGCCAGTTTCACCGCCGCTTCATTGCCTGCGCTGTCATTGTCGAAGGCAATCAGTACCTGCTTAGTGCCGTAACGTTCAAACGCCTGCCAGTGATCGGCTGTCACACCATGCACGCCATAAGCGGCGGTGACATGTCGATACCCGGCAACCCAGAACGACATCGCATCGATCAGCGCTTCACACAGGATCAGGCTTTTTGAGGCCATCAGTGCCGCTTCATTCCAGACGCCGCCATGTTCCCCCGGCAGGTACAGATGTAACGGTGTACCCGGTCGTACACGATCGCAGATTTTGCGGCCGTAGAGTTCCCGTATTTGCCCCTCCGGCGTTATCACCGGCACAACCAGCGAGCCGCGCAGGTGCTCACGCCCGTTCTCCCGCAATACCCCGACCGATCGCAGGCGGGCGCGGATTTCGGCGCCGGCTTTCAGTTGCTTGGCGGGCAACCGATAGCCCAGCGTGCGGTTGGCAAAGCCCAGCTTAAAATGGGCGACCAGTTCAGGATGGTTGAGCTTCCGTGCGCTCAGGAACGCCTGCATCTCCGGCACGTTGAGCAGGGTATGGTGATAAAACTCAACCACCCGGTGCAGCAGCGCCTGCCGCCCGGCTTCATTCTCAGCCAGCAACGGCGATTCGGGAGACTCAACCAGCGGCTGAACCGCCGGATTTTCGCCCAGCGTGCCCCGCAACCACTCAACCGCATGACGCAGGCTCAAGCCTTCGGTTTGCATCACCCAGTCCAGCACCGAGCCGCCCGCGTTACAGCCAAAGCAGTGATAGAGGTTCTTCGATGGCGTGATCACCATCGACGGGGTTTTTTCCTGATGGAACGGGCACAGCACGATCATATCCTTGCCGCGCGGGGTTAACTTCCGCCCCTGCTGCTCTATAACCGCCACTAAGGAGACGGCGG
>NZ_JAQRFK010000177.1 GCF_028598745.1 Xenorhabdus sp. IM139775 | reverse complement strand
TGTATCTGCAACGATTTTGGCTGCCTCAGTAATCGAGATCCCTTGGGTTCTTGCCACTAAATCCAGCCCATCACCATACTTTGGTTCGTCACACTGCCGACAATGCCAGTTACCATGATGGTGATCGTCAATAAAGTGAAAACGGTCAGTGCCGCCGCAAATAGGGCAGGGGCCATGTTTACCCCTTGCCGGAATATCAATACCACAGGCAGGCAGCAGACTTTCCCAATAATACATGGCGGATTTTTTCACGGTCTGGATCAGGTCGAGCGGTTTTTGGCTGCGGGTTTTATCTGAAAGTGTAAATTTAGAGTGAGTTTGGGTATGCTGTATATCAGCCATCATCGTTACCTCGTATAACGGTTGTTGGTCAGACGCCTCAGTTGTGTACCAGCACACTGGGGCGTTGTTTTTTTATATTCTGTTTTTTATGTATGCTCTTTTCTGTGCTATGCCGCCCGTGATACTGCGATCCGCTGCGCAATCCAGTTATCAATCTCTGATTCAATAAACGCGATGGAACGGGAGCCGAGTTTAATTTGTTTCGGGAATGCCCCATCGCTAATCAGTTTGTAGATCCACGCCTTGCTATAACCCGTTCTGCGTTGAACTTCGGGCAAACGAATAAGATTTTCTCTCAAAGCTGTCATTGTCATATTATTTATCTCCTGTTACCGAGTCCCTGAGCGCTCATCGTGGACGTTGTTTGATGACAGGCGGATTATTTAAAAAGCAAGATTAAATGAACAGCGTTAATTGTTTACTCCATTTGTGAAATTTATCGATTTATAAGAAGTATTGGCTCTCTAACCATATGTTGTATGAAAAGCAGTCACTGTTGGCACTGCCAGCACTGCGCAAAAAATAACCGTTACTTTACATTCTTTTGCCAACCATCTGTAAATTGCATGAAAAACAGACTGTTGTGCCTCAGGCACCGCTGTGTGAAAAACAACCGCATGTTTACGCCTTTTTGCCAAATTTTCCGATCAGGACATTTTCACCCCGTTCCAACATTTCCATATAATCCGCATACCATTGCAGCATTTCCCTGCGTCCTTCCAGATATTGGGCGTGATTGTAAGTCCCCCGAATGCTGTTTTTATCTACGTGAGCAAGCTGTGTTTCAATCCATGCGGTGTTATAGCCCTGTTCGTGAAGAATGGTGCTCATAGTGTGGCGGAAACCATGACCTGTAACTCTTCCAGCGTATCCAATGCGCTTAATTAATGTATTTAATGTCATTGCACTCATTGATTGCGCTTGATTAATCCTGCCCTGAAAAACGTATTTCCCTTGGCCTGTAATCGGTTTTATCTGTTCTAAAATATCAACCGCCTGTCTAGATAATGGGATAATATGAGGGCGGCGCATTTTCATTTTTTCGGCAGGTATCTCCCATTGAGCTTTATCAAAATCAATTTCTGACCATTCAGCTTTGCGTAATTCACCGGGGCGAACACCTATTATCATTTGTAAACGCATTCCCATCTTTACAATAAAACTACCTGTATACGCATTTAACGCTTTATAGAATATATGTATCTCATCAACATTTAAAAATGGGTAATGTGATTTTTTGTGTGCAGCAAAAGCAAA
>NZ_JAQRFK010000176.1 GCF_028598745.1 Xenorhabdus sp. IM139775 | reverse complement strand
GGCGCTGATTTTAAAATATACCGACTATTACAATCGGGTATTAGCCAAACCTTTTAAATGGCTTTACCGTGGGAAAACAGTATATACCAATCTAACTTGAAGATGCAGGTTTTAAAATCTGAAAGTTGTCAGTAAGTCGAGTCGTGAGTTCTTTTGCTTTTTCTGGCAAAGTGGCATGAAAAAAGTGACGTAGGGTTTCACGGAATGTCTTCGCATCCGGAAAATAAACATTGTTACGTACTTGCTCATTCATATACTTCCACAATCACTCTATCGGATTGAGGTTCGGGCTGTAAGGCGGTAGGTAATGCAATTCAATATTAAGGACATACGCAATCTCTTTCACCAATTCTGCTCGGTGGTAACCCGCTCCATCCAGAATAATATGGATTTTTTGCGAAAGCGGGTAAGTTTCCCGGAGCGCCCCGAAGAAATACGCGATGTTTTCGGCATTGATACTCGGATATTCACGGATCACGGTGTCTTCAATTCGTTGTAAATTGAGGGCACCCAAAATATTGAGACGGGTACGACTGCCGGTGGTTTCGACCACTTTTACCTGATTTTTTCCTGCTTTCATCCAACCATAGCTGAGCTTTGTGGACTGTGAAGGATGCACCGCATCAATAAATAGAATAGGTTCATTCTGACCCGCCCGGTCTTTCAGAGACCGGTAGTCATCAATAAATTGTTGCTGTTTATCCGCATCGAATTTATGAGGAACGCCCTTTGGTTTTTTGTAGCTGAAACCTTGGCGGTGAAGCCATTTCGTCATTCCGCCCACGCTGAAAGACACCTGCCAACGTGCTCGGACATAGGCCACAATTTGAGCGGTCGTATGCAGCAAATTTGCCGTCAAATAATCAATCAGGTCGGCGGTTTGTTTGGCAGAGAGATGGCTTTCAGAACCACCATTTTCGGGGGTAAGTTTTTCCTGCGCGATGAAATCTTTTAGGTGACGGCTTACCGTACTTTCATGGATACGTAAGGCTTGGGCAATCATCTGAGATGTCCAGCCCTCTGATGCCAAAAGAACGGCCTTGATGCGATCACAGACTCGACTATCACGAGTGGTATCATGCATCAATTCGAGGGCACGTTTTTGTTCTGGTGTCAGATGAATTTTCATGGTTGCAACCATGATCTGGTTTGGATAAGAAATCAAGCATCTTCAAAGGCGATTGGTATATACCCAATCATCATGCTGTTCAATAATCCTTTACAAAACGCCAACAGCCCTCTAGAAATATAATTCTATAGGCAAGCTAGAATTAAAAGCTTCCTCAATTTCAGGCTTTGGTGTGTATAGTCTCCACATTCTTTCTCCTTCCTCACTCTCCCAAGGTGGGAAAGTGGGGTGACCATTCAACCAAAATTGAATTTTTTTTTGCACGTTAATATTTTTCCTGTTCCTATATATCCATCTCAGTTCATGTGAAGTTATATCATGTGGAGCGCCAGGATATCTTCTTTTATGCACTACATATTTCATATCTATGTTATCAAGAATAAAATGTACGCTATTATTTTTTACTAGGTTAGTATTGTCATTGCTCATGGTTATCCAAGATAATCCTGCCTTACATTTTCTTGAAAATAAAGTACCTTTACTTTCGGGGGTAGGTTTAAA
>NZ_JAQRFK010000175.1 GCF_028598745.1 Xenorhabdus sp. IM139775 | reverse complement strand
TGGGCGGTGTTAATGGCGGCCTGCGTGACTGGGGCAAATGCCGCTATCAGGGTGATAACAACCGGTAAAGTAAAGCGTGGCGTATTCATGACTGATTTTGCTCCCTGAGTGCGGTCGCGTTGGCCACATCTGCCGTGCCATATACCACTTCGCGGTCATCAAACACCACGGCCGGATATTTACGCACCCCTAATTGCCAGGCACCCACCACGTCACGGTAAGCCCCGATCAGTTGTTGTTCCTGCGTTTTCCATTGGGACGATTGCAAAATAGCCTGTGCCTGCACGGCGGCTTGTCGGGGATCTGCGGGAAGCTGACCAAAGCGCTGCTGATGAAGTTGTTCCGGGGCATCCAGCCAGACGACATCAATATCCGGTGAAAAATGGGCAGGCGGGTGTTGATTGTCGGTATAAATGACAATTTTCGCATCGGCAGATAATGATGCCAGTACCCCTATCCAGAGCAATAACCCTGATTTCCACATAATGCGCTTCCCGTTTAATAAGACATCGGGACAGCCTGAAGCAATGTTTTGCAAAAATCAGCCATTAATTGTTTTTCCAGAAAATGAAAAAACGGGGATATGCCTCTCAATTTAAACTGAATCGTCGTTTTAACGACAGTCCGTCTGGCTGTTTTTTATTTCATTCAATCCTGATTTATCGTGGAAGATTACCCGTGTTACAAAAATAATTATATCGAATTATTTCGTGATACTTTATCTTTCTACAATTTCATCCTCATTCTATTTTTTTATAAAAATAAATATATTCTTTATCAGGAGTTATAATAATGGACGAGCAAGCAAGCTATGATGCTATTGGCGAGTATTATGAAAAATTTTCCAATACGGTGGCTCAACGGCAATCTGAGCTTCAGGACATACTCAATATGGTCGGAGATATCCGGGGAAAATCAGTCCTGGATTTAGCTTGCGGGTATGGCTATTTTGGGCGGGAATTACACCGCCGCGGGGCGGCAAAAGTTGTCGGCATTGATATCTCTGAAAAAATGATTGAACTCGCCAAAGCCAAATCTAAACTGTATGGTGATGATATTGAGTTTCACGTCCAAAATGTCTGTGAAATGCAATTAGAGGAAAAATTTGATATTATCGTTGCCGCTTTCTTATTCCACTATGCGCAATCCACTGAAGAACTCGAAATGATGTTTCAGGCCGTGGCAAATCATTTAAAACCCACCGGCAAATTAATTGCTTATATGGCCTCACCGGATTATCAACTAAAAAATGGCAACTGTGATAATTATGGTTTCACCATTTTAAGTGAAGAGCCCTGGCTGAATGGCTTCCGTCATCAGGCCGAATTTCTGACAACTCCCCCCAGCCCGTTTACATTTTATCGTTGGAGCCGTGGAAGCTATGAAAACGCCATTAAAAAAGCCGGTTTTCAGCATATCACCTGGCAAAAACCCACGGTCTTAGAAAACGATTTAGCACGTTACCCTGCTGGTTTTTGGGATATTTATCTGCAAAATTGCATTCACACCGGACTTGTTTGTCAGTTTTAAGTTTGCGGCTCATGCTCTTTGCATTGAGGGTGATATGTCATTCTGCCGGACATCAATCATACCTGTCGTTTTCGATGCGTGAACATGAAAAAAATTGCCGGGTTTTCAGCCCGGCTTT
>NZ_JAQRFK010000174.1 GCF_028598745.1 Xenorhabdus sp. IM139775 | reverse complement strand
CCAATTTGTAAGTATTCGGCTTCAGAAGTGGCTCTAAACTCATGACCATGTTTTTCAAAATGTTGAGTTAATCTTTGTTGATCAGGGAAATTAGCATTATCAAAAGAATTTGGTTTTCCACTTACTCCAACATCCCCTTTATTACCAACCCCGCCTGCCAGACCGTAAGGATCTATCCAATTTGACGGATTATGCACATACCCATACGGATTAAATCCCCCCAATAACCCAATGGGGTCTGCCGAGATATACTGCGCCGTCTCCGGTGAATAATATCGGAACCGATTATAGTATAGCCCACTCTCTTCGTCCTCATACTGCCCGCAGAAGGGGCATCATCCCCGACGCCATCATACCCGCAGGGCGACGCCAGCCCGCACAGGGCAAGGCTTTCAGGATAGCAGATTGCGCCCATTTTGCCCCGGCCATTTTTTTGACCCCGACGTGCACTTTCGGATTGTTTTTCATCGGCAACGGGCGAACGTCGCCCAGCTTGTCTGGGCGGCGGAGGTAAAAACGGAGGCCGCAGGCCGACCAACCTTCAGGGATGTTGGCCGGACGTGGCAAGGCAGCTAAAGAAGAACGCGTTTTTTTGCCGGGGACTGGCTGAGATGCTGACAGCAGAAGGCGCCGCCTTGTGCGGCGGCACGTCAGCGATGCCGATAAGCGGGGGCGCAGACATAATGTTAATTAGGCGATGCGAGCCGCTTTGCGGTGTGCCTGACTGGCACGCACAGGAACGGCGAGTTTCGCCTAATTCCCCCACATTATGTTGAATAGGCTTTGGGCGGCCACAACAGACTTAACGGGGACACCACAGCTCAGGCCGGCCATTGCCTATTTACCCCCGCCGACGCCGAGGCCGACGGGCAGTCCGGTCACGGTCTGCCCCCGCACCGCTCCCGACGGACTCAACGGGGAGGCGCGGGCTGTCCGGTGCGTCAGGGTTTCGGTTCGGCGTCGGGCACGCCTTTTGCCGGAGGCTCACGCTCAGCCGGATGGGTCTGATGATGCACTTTTTTTAAATGACCAATCGCCACCCGGGTATATATCTGGGTCGATTCCAGACTGGCATGGCCTAATATCGCCTGGATATGCCGGGTATCTGCGCCGTTCTCCAGCATCTGCGTGGCCATGCCATGCCGGAACAGGTGGCAACCGCCGGGTTTGTCGATGCCGGCACGGTGGAGCGCATTGCGGACTATCTGGGTCAGGCTGTTGTCGGTCAGGCCCCTTCCGTGTTGTGACACAAACAGGTAATCAGGGTCTTTTCCCCACACCAGACGCGGGCGGACATCGTTAAGATAGTGCTGTAACCAGTGCCGTGCTGACTCACCCAGCGGAACAACCCGGTCCTGACGGCCTTTGCCCTGCCGGACAAACAGCATGCCGCCGGTTAAATCCAGCTCACTGAGCTGCAACCGCGCGAGTTCTGAACGCCGGATGCCACTGCTCCACAGCGTTTCCAGTATTGCCCGGTCCCGGACACTGAGCGGATTGTCGCTGCCGGTCATCGCCAGCACCCGCCGCGTTTCCTGCTCGCTCAGCAGTCCCCACGGCAACCGGCGCTCCCGCCGGGGCAGCTCCAGCTCCCGCGCCGGGTTATACCGCAGGTGCTGCCGCTTCACCAGCCAGCGGAACAGGTGGCGCACGC
>NZ_JAQRFK010000173.1 GCF_028598745.1 Xenorhabdus sp. IM139775 | reverse complement strand
AGGGCGAGAGCATGAAGGACTTATTTTTAATCAAATCGAGCAAATAAAACGCTAAGCAATGCTTTAACAAGACTAAATTGAGTGATTTTCACTCTATGTATGATTGCATTACATACAATTCAAGCTTAAAAAACGTTCATTCTCCCGCCCTGGTTAACTAGCTGATATTAAATTAAATATTATTAATTCCTCAATCTTAATTCATAGTCGGGTTTATAGGGTTAATCATCATCTTCAACCCTTGGGTTCTGCATCGTTAACCCTATGGCAATAATGGATATGGGGGATTGAATTGTGATCAGATATACTCTTCCGGGTATTCCATGATTTTCTTGTTTCGGTTAAGTGATGTTAGAAAAATCATGTCTCTTTCTGAGAGAGTGAAATCGAAAATATCTATGTTTTCTCTCAGCCTGTCTGCCACAGATGTTTTAGGTATGACACTGAGTCCGCGTTGTATATGCCACCGAAGGATAATCTGAATGAGTGATTTGTTATAATTGCCTGCAATTAAGTTAAGTTTCAGCTGTTCCCATTTAGAAAGATCATTAGCCCATAATGGACTCCAAGACTGGACAACGACTCCTATTTCAGATAGTTGAGTCACTGTACTTATTTGCTGATGGCGGATATGTATTTCTATCTGATTAATGACGGGTAAGTACGATGTGGCGTCGACAATAGTATTAATTTGCTCAATACTAAAGTTACTTACACCGATACTTGTTATGAGTCCAGCTTCTTTCAGGGTAATCATGTCTGTCCAGGCCTTAATATAATCTCCTGACTGAGTTACAGGCCAGTGAATCAGATATAAATCAACATAATCCAATCCCAGTTCATCCAGGGTTTTCGATAACGAATGGATGACATTATAATGGCTGTCATTCCAGAGTTTTCCTGTAATGAAAAACTCTTTTCGGGGTATCGGCGTACTTCGCAAAAAGTGCCCAATATGACTTTGATTACCATATAGTGATGCAGTATCTATCAAGCGGTATCCTGCTTCTGATGCAGAATGTAAAATATCATGAATACGATATTCATCTATCTGGTAGGTTCCCAGCCCAAGGATAGGCATTTTGTTTCCATCATTAAAAGTGATGAATTTCATAAAGTATACTCCGATTCAGTTGAATTATTTCTTTAAAAACAAACGATAAATTTATAAAATTCGGCCGCAACTTATAATTGAATAACCATCTATTTTTATTGGCCTTCTATGAAGATATTAATAAAAATATAAGGCTGTTGAGTTAATAGAAATTAAAAAATATTCTGTTTTTCAAAAATATTCTGTTTTTCTTGTATTAATTGTTTTTTATAGCCAAAAAATATAATAAATCACTTTATTTAACAGGGGATATAAGTTAATTATTTATATGGAATCTGATTTATAGTGTTTATTTTCTGTTTAATTTTTTGAGAAGATTATTCAAACAATGATAAGTTTAAGTTGGAGGTTTTCAATGAAAAATAATCTTAATCCACAGTTTAATAGGGTAGGCAATGACTCAATGGCATGGCCTCGTCATGTAACTGTAACACCAGCATTCCAGTCAGTAAACAGCCAGTCTATGGCATGGCCCCGTCACACCACACCAGCTTTGACTAAAGTTGAAAACTCAGCGATGGCCTGGCCTCGTCATAAAATGACAGACTGACCT
>NZ_JAQRFK010000172.1 GCF_028598745.1 Xenorhabdus sp. IM139775 | reverse complement strand
TCACCACTCAGCCCTGTTATTAAAGTGCTGGTATTATGCCATAAAATTATGATTCAGCTATAGCTGACTGGCCATCAAACAAGGTACATGAGCTGCTTCCCTGGAAACTCAACCTGACCAATATCTAATCGTCAATACGGTTCAAATGAGCCGCTTACTAAAAAAGTGCAGGCCACATAAAAACAACGGCCTGCACCTAACAACTTAAAAATAAAGGACACATATCATAGAAAAATCAGGTAAAACTTATCATTCTCTCCCGCTGGTTTGCTGCATATTGGAAGGGAAAATACTGTAATAAATTTTATCACTCATAAGCGGTTCATTTTCAATCTTTACTGAAAGAATGGAATTATCTTTAGAAATGGCATAGTGACTAAAATAATTCTCTTCTCTTTCATAAGGATAGTGAAAATTAGGTTTAATAAATTTTTTCATATAAGAGTCATCAACTGGGTGATACTCATCCGAATAAACCACTTCCTGATCTCTGACAAAAATAATTTTATAAAAAAGGCTGGTTTCATAATTAAACTTCGCACCGATAATCTGTTCAATATCCTCAGGTGCCATGCCTTTATCGATGATATACATTTTGTCCCAGTCAAAAGGAATAATCTTATTCATATCAATCAAACAGATTGTATTCTTCTGACAATGTTTATCGGCGTAATCAATAATCCCTAACTGGCTGTTTTTAAACACTAAAAATAAAATGACAATTCCCAGCATTAACGAAAAAATAATAATATTACTTTTGTTGACACTATGGAAAAACATCATTCCCCCCTTCATAATCAAATCTGATATGAGAAAACGGCCTTGGAATTTTAACCTTTAAAATCAAATATCTACTATTTACTCCTTATCAAAATCAGCAAAAACATCCCCTGCTGCTTTTCCAATAGCAGCCGAATATTTTAGGAATTTACAATAAGCCATGAAGGTATATCTTGAATTGTGGAGACAACTCCACATCACTTATTACTCACAAGCGATTGTTATACAATGGCTATTTGGTATCGTAAGTGCGGTTTACAAGATAAAAAATTGGTGTCCAATGCTCATCTTCAGCATCAAGAGTGTTATTCCGGGATACTCTGGATAACTAAAAAGTATAGTAATTGTACCCGCGTTTTTTTTGATTTCAAATAGAAAAACATGGTAAACAAATAATAAATGAGATAAATAGTTGCTAACGTGATTTTATGATAGTTTTCGAACGATCACGTGTGCCTGATTTGTTACAGTAGGGAATGATTCTAAGTTACTCTATGTATATTATTTTATCAAACTCAACCTTTCTTTGTTATATTTATTCATATATTACAATTAGTTATAGTTATCATGGCACAGATATTCACCACGGTAGAAAATAAAAGAGCAAGAAGAACAATAAAGATCATTTCTGCTTTTTGATTCTTACTATGACAACCTTAATCGTCTGAAAGATAGAGTTTTAATTATAAATTACTCATCGCAACTTGTATCTTTTCTTCCAATTCAGGTAGATTTTTAGCTGAACCCTGATAAATAGGTTTTTCCCAGTCAAAATCTTTTATTAGCGCTGCTGGATTAACACAATAAGTGCAATATGCGCCCCGTATAGGCTTCGATGGGTGTTAATCCATTTAAAACCTTTCTTGGTGTCATATTTAATCTTAATTCTAAATCACTGACATCTTGC
>NZ_JAQRFK010000171.1 GCF_028598745.1 Xenorhabdus sp. IM139775 | reverse complement strand
CGGATACCTTGTATCCGCATTCGTTCAAGTGAGTAAGAATTGCTGAATAATTCATGCGCCTTGCGATGTCCCCACTACTCCGGCAAATGCAAAAACCGTTTTTACAGCAGCAGACGAGGCAGATGAGGTTGCTGCGCACTCAGGAAAATCTTCACCAAATACACTGCGTAGCAACTCACACTGTTTGGACTCTTGCTCTTCATCAGCAACCTTATCTAGTGTTTTTAAAAGTGCACTCATTTTGTTACGGAACTGGGTACCTGTTGCAACGCTGCTGTTATGGAAAATGTCCCTGGAAGGGCTTACTGGAAGCGTAGCTTCGACCCTGTATTTATCCACATCAACCATAGAGAAATAGCTACGGTAGTTAAGAATGTGGTTAATTGTCGATCGCAGTGCAGAGAGGTCATCTGGAAAGCCCTCATCATTAATTGAAGAGTTGAACGACTCCTTAACCATAACTGCAATACCAATGGAGTAAATTTTGCGACGAACATCCTCGCTAAAAGTGAAATTTCTCCAACGCTTAAGGTATCTGACAATACGCCGGTACTGATCATGCTTCTTCGAGGCATGTGCTTCATCAGCGTCGTACTCATTCACCCAGTCGATAAGTTCACGGGGAGCTGCTCTGGCCCACTCACGATTATCCTCATCTGAGTGCCTCTTACCGACAGCCAGTTCGTACTGGCCGTTATCGTACTTACGGTAAATTGGTATATCGATGTGAAGATCATCGGCCTTGTAATCAGCAGTAACACAAGGTTTTTTGATTTTAGCGTTTTTGAAACCCCGATTTTCGAGCACTTCCAGAACAGCAAGCTTAGGTGTAATAGGGTTTTCCGGGGCCAGCCCCGCTTCAATAACAATTGCACGGTCGATATCGAAATCCTCCCCTTTTTCACGGATACCAGTGCTGGTTGCTAAAGACCCCTGAATGAAATCCTCAATGACTGGATATCCGTCCCCTTTGAACCGTTCAACGATATCGGAAGTAATGCTATCGTCCTTGAGGCGGGCCGTTGTGTACTCCTGGTCCTTCCTTCCTAACTTGATAACATCGTGAAAATTCTTAAATTTGTTTTGAAGACTCATACTGACCCTGCATTTGTTGTGAATAAAATCTGAACTGGGGCCGCTTCGCTTGATTTCAAGTAGCAGGATAAAAATTTAATCTGATTCTGATTTACATGATAAATAGTTCGCATTTATAACTATTACACCGCTTCCAAATGGACTTTATCTGATGCGTTTTAAATCGCCACAGCTTTGGTAGACATTACCGAGACAATTAAAGATGGCTAAAATTGTACAAGTGGCGCAAAGCGCTAACTTCCGCTTCTCGCGCATAGCCGACCGTCAGATTTAATCGTGCCTTACCGTAGTATACAGCAGAATCATAATACTATGTCATAATATCTACATTCCAATGACAAGGCAGAGTTGAAATGAGTTACAGTCTGGATTTCCGAAAAAGAGTACTGGCATACAAGGACAAGCATTCGTTGACTTTCGAACAAACGAGTGCCCACTTTGAGATCGCTATCCGCACTTTGTTTCGGTGGAGCCACAAAATAGAACCCTGTGTAACCCGTAATAAACCACCCACGAAAATCAGTGATGAGACGCTCCTTATTGATGTCCAAAATTATCCTGATGATTATCAATGGGAAAGAGCAAAACGTCTGGGTGTCTCACAGTCAGCTATTCATTACGCGTTGAAGCGG
>NZ_JAQRFK010000170.1 GCF_028598745.1 Xenorhabdus sp. IM139775 | reverse complement strand
ATAGACGGTCTAAATGAGCCGCTTACAGATAAACTGCCCGACTCGTCTCTGGTTATCAGAGATACCGTGATAATTTATCCAGCCTCTGATTACTCTGATGACGATAGTCAGGACAAGCCTTTTGTCAGGTGTATTCAGGTTCTTCCAGAGAAAGTCCCTGAGTCCCTTCAATTTGGCCGCGAAACGGTCTTTACGACTGGTTAATTTCAGTCGCCATAAACCTTTTCGCGATTCTCCCCAATAGCAGGTAAACCCCAGAAAGTTAAACGTTGGTAGGCGTCTGCCCTCCTGATTGGCTCTCAGTGCTGCGATGTGTCCCGCAGGAATTAGCTGCGATTTGTCATCGTGCAACTCCAGTCCGTATTTATTCAGTCGTTTAGGCAATATCTTGTAAAAGCGCTCTGCCTCACTCATGAACTCAAAGGTAAACACCATATCATCCGCATATCTCACCATCTCCGCCCGGCCGTGAATGTGTGAACGGCTGATTTCATCAAACCATTCGTCTATCACATGGTGCAGGTAGATATTGGCAAGTACCGGCGATAGGATTGACCCTTTGGGGCATCCGCGCACGTTTTCGGATACCTGTTTGCCCTCGATAACGGGTGCCGTTATTAAGACCTCAATCAGTCTGAGAAAACGCCGATCTGATATCTTCTTCCGCAGTAAACTCATCAGCTCAATATGGGGTATTGTGTTGAAGTACTGTCGGATGTCGATCTCCACAACCGCACCATTCCAGTTACGGTATGTTTGCTGTTGCAGTGCCTTCAATGCCGCATGACAATTTAATCCCGGCCGAAACCCGTATGAACACGGCAGAAACAGCGACTCATAAATTCGGCTGAGAATATCACTGACCGCAAGTTGCACCAGTTTGTCCTCTATGCACGAAATAGCCAGAGGCCGTTTACTGCCATCCTCTTTCGGGATCTGTGTGATTCTGGCGGCTTTCGGACGATATGTCCCTCTGCGTATTCGCAGGATGAGATTGTGAATATTCCCATCAAGATGTTCACCGTAAGCGGCTTTTGTCATGCGATCAATACCTACCGCTTTATTCCCGTCAAGCCGCAGGAACTGTCCTTTCAACATGTCACTGTTCAGCAAATGCCCTATGTTATTGAACACCTGCTGTTTGTTACAGGCTGATTTCTTGCCTATACGCTCAAGTTTTGTTAACCATGATTGTCCGTCGTTGCTGTGTACGGTCATTGTTTCCCTCTCACGTTCGATCTGTCTGCCTGCCCTTCGCTCCGCGATCATTACTCGTTTCATCACTACTATGGCTGACTCCGACTTCCTGATACCCGTTTCTCAGGCCTTGTGTTTTGGCACTTGTGCCCGAAATACTCATTCCTTGGAGAAGTATCAGGATCTCCTGGGTTCCGCTCTGTTCTCTACAAGCTCGCCGACGCCTGCGGCTCCGGTGTGCGCTTCTGGCTGGGAAGTTCACCAGTATGACCATTCAGAAGCTGTTGCCTGCTAGCTGGACAAAACTATCGGCACACACGACTTAATGAATTTCGGAGCTATCACGTTCACCTATTGATTTCGGCTCGAATGTTTCGCTGTCTACGCTTCATCTCCTTTGTTACCGCCGGAAATGCAAGACTCGCTACGTAGTGCTGAATACTTTAATTAATAGCCTTATACTGTTTTCCCACGGTAAAGCCATTTAAAAGGTTTGGCTAATACTCGATTGTAATAGTCGATATATTTTAA